>NZ_JAJNQM010000059.1:0-21618 GCF_022227785.1 Ectothiorhodospira lacustris
CATGCCGCAGGGTGCAGGGGGTATGGAAGACCACCCTCAGGGGGGTGTCGATCAGGTGAAGCGGCGCCAGATCCACGTCCGCCAGCAACCGGCACAGGCCCGTCACGCGGTCACCGAATCCCCCGGCAGCCTGCAAATGGACGCGACAGCCACTGTTCAGACACAGGACGGGATGCGAAACCCCGGCAAAGGCGGTCTGATTGCGCCCGGCAAGCCCCGCCGCGGCCCGGGTGCGACCGGCATGGTGATCCAGCGCCCCGCAGCACACCTGCCCTGCAGGCGCACTGACCTGGTAACCCAGGCACCCCAGTATCCGGGCAGCCGCCTCCAGCGAAGGCCCGTCAAAGGTCTCTGCGGTACAGCCGGCAAACAGAGACACCGCACCGCGACCGCCGACCGCGGGGGCATCCGCCGGGGGGAACCGTGGCGGGGCGGCCACATCCGGCAGATAGGCCGCGGCACGGGCCGGCCCCGGCCGGTCACCCCTGCCCATCATACCCGCCAGTTTCCCCAGCCCCAGGTGCCCGGCCACCCGCAGACCACCGGATGCCGCGCGCCGGGCCCCGGCATGGCGCAGCAGATACCCCCTGACCAGACCGCCGCCTCGCGCCGGCGGGATCAGGGTGGCCCGCGTCGCATCCATCAGACTGCCGAAGGGCACCCCGGAGGGACAGACCGCCTCACAGGCACGACAGCCCACACATCCGTCCAGGTGTCGACGCACAGCGGCATCATCCGTCAGGGCGCCACTCATCAGGCCCTGCATGAGGGTGATGCGGCCGCGGGGCGAGTCCCCTTCATTCCGGGTGACCCGGTAAGTGGGGCAATGGGGCAGGCACAGACCGCACTTCACGCAGCGATCGGTATCCCGCAAGGTTTCAGAGTGACTCATGGCTTGACAGGGCTCGGATTTCAGCGGGCCTACGCGGTCCGGCGGCAAAAGCGGGATCTGTTAGAGTATGCGGCCCAATGAACATTCGAATTTTGCCTGGTAATGCGTTTCAAAGAGCTTTCCCCGTATTGTATCAGCCTGCTCCTGCCACTCATCTCCCTGCCGCTTCAGGCCGGAGACTGGGGTAACAGCACAGGCTGGAGCGGGCAGGCGGAACTGGGAGCCATCCTGACCAGCGGCAATACCGACTCCGACAGTCTGAATGCCCGCACGCGCATCCGCCATGAACGGGCATTGTGGCGGCATACCCTGCAGCTGGAGGGACATCTGGCCTCGGAAGACGGCACCACCACCAAGGAACGCTACCTGGGGGCCTTCCAGAGCGATCACAAGGTCTCGGACCGAGATTATCTGTTCGGCGCCCTCCGGGCGGAACGGGACCGCTTCAGCGGTTACGAATATCAGCGCAGCCTGGCCACCGGCTATGGCCGCCGGGTGGTGGATTCGCCGCAAACACGCCTGCACCTGGAGGCCGGCGCCGGTCTGCGTCAGGACCAGCCGGCAAACGGCGACCAGGAGGACGAGATCATCCTGCGCCTGGTGGGGGCCCTTGACCATCGCATCAGCGACAACACCCGCTTCACCGAAGACCTGCTGATCCAGGCCGGCGAGGAGAATACGGAAATCGAGTCCGTCGCCGCCCTGCGCATGCGCATCAATGCCAAATTTTCCATGCGCCTGTCCCTGACGGTGAAGCACAATACGGATGTACCGGCAGACCGCAGGAACACCGACACCACCACCTCGGTGAATCTGGTCTACGACCTGTGGTGAGAGCCTGTTCAATCCCTGTTTAACGAAGCCCCTGATCTGGAAGCCGGAATCGAGATGAGCCACTTCAAGCGACACATCTTTTTTTGCACCAACTGCCGGGAAGACGGCAACTGCTGCGAGCATTTCGAGGCCTCCCGCCTGCGCGATCACGCCAAGCAGCGGGCCAAGGCCTTGGGCATTCATGGCCGGGGCGGCGTGCGGGTCAACGCCGCCGGCTGTCTGGATCGTTGCAACGAAGGCCCCGTGGCCGTCGTCTACCCGGAAGGGGTGTGGTACACCTTTGTCGATGAAAAGGATATCGACGAGATCGTGGACGAGCACCTGCAGCATGGCCGGGTGGTGGAACGCTTGAGGATCTAGACCGGATCACCGCCGCCGCGCCGGGAAAACCACCGGTCTTTGCCGGAGCGCCGCCTGTCGGCACATGCAAAAAAAATATCCACCCGCCTTGACATGTGCAGTGCAGCATACGATATTAGACCCATATCGTCTCGCGGATCTCTCCGCATTCGGTATACTCCTCCATCCTCCTTTGGTGGTTTTGGCGCGGCCCCCTCAAGCCGCGCTTTTTTTTGCCCGCTTCCCTCACCGGATCCACGACCGCCGGTGGCCTTGGCTTCCCGCGGGTGCGTATAATTCCCAGTCTTTTTGTCATCACCAGACTGGCCGAGCCCATGACCCAAGCAACTTCCCGACCCGTGACCCGCGCGCTCATCAGCGTTTCCGACAAGACCGGCCTGCTGCCCTTTGCCCAGGCACTGGCGACGCGGGGCATCGAGATCCTCTCCACCGGCGGCACCGCGAAACTCATCATGGAAGAAGGCATCCCGGTCAAGGAGGTCTCGGCCCATACCGGTTTCCCCGAGATGATGGACGGCCGGGTCAAGACCCTGCACCCGAAGATCCACGGCGGCATCCTGGGCCGCCGGGGCATGGACGATGAGGCCATGCAGGCCCACGACATCCCCCCCATCGATCTGGTGGTGGTGAACCTCTACCCTTTCGAGGCCACCGTGGCCCGCCCCGGCTGCAGCCTGGAAGATGCCATCGAGAACATCGACATCGGCGGTCCGGCCATGGTGCGTGCCTCGGCCAAGAATCATGCCCATGTAGGCATCGTAGTGGACCCGTCCGACTACGACCGGGTGCTGGAGGCCCTGGCCGCCGGCGACGGCAGCCTGCCCCATGCCCTGCGCTTTGAGCTGGCGGCCAAGGCCTTTGCCCATACCGCCCGCTATGACGGCGCCATCGCCAACTACCTGACCGGCGTGCAGGACGAACAGACCCGCGCGCCCTTCCCCGGCACCCTGTCCCTGCAGTTCGAAAAGAGCCTGGACCTGCGCTACGGCGAGAACCCTCATCAGTCCGCCGCCTTCTATCGGGAGCGTCATCCCGCCGAGGCCGGGGTGGCCACCGCCCGCCAGATCCAGGGCAAGGCCCTGTCTTTCAATAACATCGCCGACACCGACGCCGCCCTGGAATGCGTGAAGCAGTTCGAGGCCCCGGCCTGCGTCATCGTCAAGCACGCCAATCCCTGCGGCGTGGCCGTGGCCGCCGACATCCTGGCTGCCTATGACCTGGCCTTTGCCACCGACCCCACCTCCGCCTTCGGCGGCATCATCGCCTTCAACCGCCCCCTGGACGGCAAGACCGCCGAGGCCATCGTGGCACGGCAGTTCGTGGAGGTGATCATCGCCCCCGAGGTCTCCCCGGAGGCCGTCAAGGCCGTCTCCGGCAAGCCCAACGTGCGTCTGCTGGCCTGCGGCCAGTGGGGTGAAGCCAGCGGCGGCTGGGATTTCAAGCGGGTCAACGGCGGCCTGCTGGTGCAGGACCGGGACCTGGGCCAAGTCGGCGAATCCGACCTGAAGCTGGTCTCGGAGCGCGCCCCCACCGACCAGGAAAAGGCGGATCTGCTGTTCGCCTGGCGGGTGGCCAAGTTCGTCAAGTCCAACGCCATCGTCTACGCCCGGGACGGCCGTACCATCGGCGTCGGCGCCGGCCAGATGAGCCGGGTGTACTCCGCCCGCATCGCCGGCATCAAGGCCGCCGACGAGAACCTGCAGGTGGCCGGCTCGGTGATGGCCTCGGATGCCTTCTTCCCCTTCCGCGACGGCATCGACGCCGCCCGCGAGGCCGGCATCACCGCCGTGATCCAGCCCGGCGGCTCCATGCGGGACGAAGAAGTGATCCAGGCGGCCAATGAGCACGGCATGGCCATGCTGTTCACGGGCATGCGACATTTTCGGCATTGATTCTTGGGGCTAGCGAGGAGAACACGATGAAAATTCTCATCATCGGCGGCGGTGGCCGCGAACATGCCCTGGCCTGGAAGGCGGCCCGGTCGCCCCGGGTGGAAACGGTCTTCGTGGCCCCCGGCAACGCGGGCACGGCCCGGGAAGCGGGTTGCCGTAACGTGGATATCGGCGCCGAGGACATCCCCGGCCTGCTGGCCTTTGCCCGGACGGAAGGCATCGACCTGACCATCGTCGGCCCCGAGGCCCCCTTGGTGGCCGGGGTCGTAGACGCCTTCAGGGCCGAGGACCTGGCCATCTTCGGCCCGTCGAAGGACGCCGCCCGCCTGGAAGGTTCCAAGGCCTTCTCCAAGGACTTTCTCGCCCGTCACCGGATCCCCACGGCCGCCTACGGCAGCTTCACGGATCTGGACGAGGCACTGGCCTACCTGCGCGCCCAGGGTGCTCCCATCGTGGTCAAGGCCGACGGCCTGGCCGCCGGCAAGGGGGTGATCCTGGCCCGGACCCTGGCGGAAGCGGAAGCCGCGGTTCGCGACATGCTGGCGGGCAACGCCTTCGGCGAGGCCGGTCACCGGGTGGTGATCGAGGAGTTCCTGAGCGGCGAGGAGGCCAGCTTCATCTGCATGGTGGACGGCGAGCATGTACTGCCCATGGCCACGTCCCAGGACCACAAGGCCCGGGACAACGGCGACCAGGGCCCCAACACCGGCGGCATGGGCGCCTACTCCCCGGCCCCGGTGGTCACCCCCGAGATCCATGCGCGCATCATGAGCCAGGTGATCCTGCCCACGGTGCGGGGCATGGCGGCCGAAGGCACCCCCTACACCGGCTTTCTCTATGCCGGGGTGATGATCGACGCCCAGGGCATCCCCAAGGTGCTGGAATTCAACTGTCGCTTCGGCGACCCGGAAACCCAGCCCATTCTGATGCGGCTGCGCTCGGATCTGATTGAACTGCTGGAGGCCGCCCTGGCGGGTCGCCTGGACCGGACGGAGGCCGATTGGGACCCGCGCGCCGCCCTGGGGGTGGTGCTGGCCGCCGGCGGCTATCCCGCCGATTACCGCAAGGGAGATGAAATTCGGGGTCTGCCGGACACCGATGCCGAGGACGCCAAGGTCTTCCATGCAGGCACGGCCCTCAGGGACGACCGCGTGGTCACTCAGGGCGGACGGGTGCTGTGTGCCGTGGGACTGGGCGAGCGGGTCAGTGACGCCCAGGCCCGGGCCTACGCGCTGACGAAGCAGCTGAGCTGGGATGATGTCTACTACCGGACGGATATCGGGTATCGGGCAGTGGCCCGGGAGTAATGCCCGGGGAGCCGGCTAACCCATCCGCGATTTTATTTTTGATCCCGGATGGGTTAGTAAGTAGTAGGGATACCTCAACCGACCCAAGCCTCAAGAGCAGGAGCACCATGAAAACCCTGGAAATGGTCCACGAATACGACCCTCGTCCCCTGCCCTGCGACAAGGACTCACTCAAGGAGTCCATTCGTGACGCCCTGATCCACATCGTCGGCAAGGACCCCCTCACCGCCACCCACCGGGACTGGCTCCATGCCGTCTCCCTGGTCGCCCGGGAGCGCATCATCGAGCGGCGCATGTACACCAAGCGCATGTTCGACCAGGAACAGGTCAAGCGGGTCTACTACCTGTCCATGGAATACCTCATCGGCCGCATGCTGGTGAACAGCCTCATGAACCTGGGTTTCTACGAGGCCTGTTGCGAAGCCCTGGAAGAGATGGGTGTGAGCCTGCACGAGATCATCGACATGGAATCCGATGCCGCCCTGGGCAATGGCGGGCTGGGCCGGCTGGCCGCCTGCATCCTCGACTCCATGGCCAGCCAGTGCCTGCCCGGCTACGGCTACGGCATCCGCTATGAATTCGGCATGTTCCACCAGGGCATCGAGAACGGCGAGCAGGTGGAGCACCCGGACAACTGGCTGCGTTACGGCAACCCTTGGGAGTTTCCCCGGCCGGAGAAGATCTTCCCCGTGCATTTCTACGGCTATGTGGTGGAACACCGGGAGCGAGGGCAGCCCCGCTATCACTGGGAGGATGGCGAGGAAGTCATCGCCATGGCCTACGACTACCCGACCCCCGGCTTCGGCAACAAGAACGCCAATAACCTGAGGCTATGGGCGGCCAAGGCCACCCGGGACTTCGATCTGGACTATTTCAACGAAGGCGATTACATCCGCGCGGTGCAGGAAAAGATCGAGTCGGAGACCATCTCCATGGTGCTCTACCCCAACGATGCCACCGCCATCGGCCGGGAACTGCGCCTGAAGCAGGAGTATTTCTTTGTCTCCGCCTCCATCCAGGACATCCTTCACCGCCACGGCGAACTGGACTACCCCATCGAATCTCTGCCGGACAAGGTGGCCATTCAGCTCAACGATACCCACCCGGCCATCGCCATTGCCGAACTCATGCGCTTGCTGCTGGACACCCACAATGTCCCCTGGCAGAGGGCCTGGGAAATCACCCGGGGCGTGTTTTCCTACACCAACCACACCCTGATGCCCGAGGCCCTGGAAACCTGGCCGGTGACGCTCATGGAGCGGGTCCTGCCCCGCCACATGCAAATCATCTATGACATCAACTTCCATTTCCTCAATGAGGTCCGCCACAACTTCCCCGGTGATAACGACATCGTCCGGCGCCTGTCCATCATTGATGAAGACCATGGCCGTCAGGTGCGCATGGCCCACCTGGCCGTGGCGGGCAGCCACATGGTCAACGGCGTGGCCGCGCTCCATACGGAGTTGCTGAAAAAGAACCTGTTCAACGACTTCTATCGTCTGTGGCCGGAGCGTTTCGTCAATATCACCAACGGCATCACACCGCGGCTCTGGCTGAACCAGGCCAACCCGGCGCTGGCCGACCTGATTACCCGGCATATCGGCGACGAGTGGACCATGGACCTGGAGCAGCTCAAGAAGCTGGAGCCTCTGGTGGATGACTCGGATTTTCGCAACGAATTCCAGCAGGTAAAACGTCTTAACAAGGAACGTCTGGCGGCATTGGTGCAAAGAGAGGCCAACATCACCATCAGCCCGGATGCCCTGTTTGATGTCCAGATCAAGCGTATCCACGAGTACAAGCGGCAGCTACTCAATGTGCTGCACGTGATCACCTTCTACAACCGGATACGGGAAGGACGTGCCGACGATCAGGTGCCGAGGGTCACCCTGTTTGCCGGCAAGGCGGCACCCTCCTACACCCGGGCCAAGCAGATCATCCGCCTCATCAATGATGTGGCCGATGTGGTGAATCATGACCCAATGAATACCAAGCAGCAGGTGGTCTTCCTGCCCAATTACGATGTGAGCAGCGCAAGCGTGATCATCCCGGCGGCCGATCTCTCGGAGCAGATTTCCACCGCAGGGACCGAGGCCTCGGGTACCGGCAACATGAAGCTGGCCCTGAACGGTGCCTTGACCATCGGGACCCTGGACGGGGCCAACATCGAGATCCGGGAGGCGGTGGGAGAAGACAATATCTTCATCTTCGGCATGAATGCCGATGAAGTGGAACGACTCAAGCGGGAAGGTTATCGCCCCCGGGATTTCTACGAGTCCAATGAAGAATTGCGCCGCGCCCTGGACATGATTCACGATGGTTTCTTCTCACCCCAGGAGCCGGGACGCTACCGGGATCTGGTCCATAACCTGCTGACCCAGGACCAGTACATGGTGCTGGCGGATTACGCGGACTATGTCCGTGCCCATGAAGAGGCGGATGGTCTGTATCAAAATCAGGATGCGTGGATCCGCAAGGCGATGCTGAACACGGCGCGGATGGGGTATTTCTCCATTGACCGCACGGTGATGCAATACGCTCAGGAGATCTGGGGGGTCTCACCGGAAGGGTGGGTCTGAGCGGCCTGACCGGCCACCTCACTGCCGCGACTACCCCTGCCACGTCACTCCCGCGAAGGCGGGAGTCCAGGGGGTAAGTCCGTCGCTGGATTCCCGCTTGCGCGGGAATGACGTGAGGGAACTCCCTTTACCGTCACTCCCGGGCTTTACCGTCACTCCCGCGAAAGCGGGAGTCCAGGGAGTAAGTCCACAGGAAGGAAAAGCCGTGAAGCGCAGCCTCAGCTGCGCTTCATCATGTCGAAGAATTCGTTGTTGGTCTTGGTGGACTGCAGACGGCCCAGCAGGAAATCCATCGCCTCCAACTCGTCCATGGGGTGCAGGAACTTGCGCAGGATCCACAGCTTCTGCAACTCTTCCGGATCGGTGAGCAATTCTTCGCGACGGGTGCCGGAACGGTTGATGTTGATGGCCGGGTAGACACGCTTCTCGGCAATCCGGCGATCCAGATGGACCTCCATGTTGCCGGTACCCTTGAACTCCTCGTAGATCACTTCATCCATCTTGGAGCCGGTATCGACCAAAGCGGTGGCCAGGATGGTCAGGCTGCCCCCTTCCTCGATATTGCGAGCGGCGCCGAAGAAACGCTTGGGACGATGCAGGGCATTGGCATCCACCCCACCGGTGAGCACCTTGCCGGAAGACGGCACCACGGTGTTGTAGGCGCGGGCCAGGCGGGTGATGGAGTCCAGCAATATCACCACATCCATCTTGTGCTCCACCAGGCGCTTGGCCTTCTCGATGACCATCTCGGCCACCTGCACATGACGACTGGCGGGCTCATCGAAGGTGGAGGACACCACCTCACCCTGCACCATGCGCGACATCTCCGTCACTTCCTCGGGACGTTCGTCGATGAGCAGGACGATGAGATAGCACTCGGGATGGTTCGTGGCGATGCTCTGGGCGATGTTCTGCAACATCAGGGTCTTGCCGGCCTTGGGCGGGGAGACGATCAAGCCGCGCTGCCCCTTGCCGAAGGGGGCGACGATATCAATGACACGGGCGGTGATGTCTTCGGTGGAGCCGTTGCCCCGCTCCATGCGCATGCGCCGAGAGGCATGCAGGGGGGTCAGATTCTCGAACAGGACCTTGTGCTTGGCGGCTTCCGGCGGTTCGAAATTGATCTTGTCCACCTTCAGCAGGGCAAAATAGCGCTCGCCCTCCTTGGGCGGGCGGATCTTGCCGGAGATGGTATCGCCGGTGCGCAGGCTGAAGCGGCGGATCTGGCTGGGGGAGACATAGATGTCATCCGGCCCCGCCAGGTAGGAGCTGTCCGCACCCCGCAAAAATCCGAAACCGTCCTGCAGGATCTCCAACACCCCGTCCCCGAAGATGTCTTCGCCGCTCTTGGCGTGGGACTTCAGGATCGCAAAGATGATGTCCTGTTTTCGTGCCCGCGCCATCCCTTCAAGTTCCATGGACTGCGCGAGTTCTACCAGCTCGGAGGCCGATTTACGCTTGAGTTCAGTGAGGTTCATATAGAGATTCGAGGGAGGGGTTGTCTATGAAAGTTTTCAGGCGGACAGGGCGGACCCACAAGGAATGGCCTGGGAAACCGGTTTAGGGTTCGGTCGGATCTGAATTCGAGAAGGGATGCCGCCCGAGCGGGCAGCCAGCAAGGCATGAACGATTTTTATGTCCGTTACGTTAACATGCAATCCACAGGGCGTCCAGCCCGTTTTGTACGGGTTGGACGCCGAGCATCACTCAGATGTTCTGGTCGATGAAGGCGGTGAGCTGGGACTTGGACAACGCCCCCACTTTGGTCGCCTCCACGTTGCCGCCTTTGAAGAGCATCAGCGTGGGAATGCCGCGAATGCCGAACTTGGGGGGCGTGGCCGGATTTTCGTCGATGTTCAGCTTGGCCACCTTGAGCTTGCCGTTATACTCGGCGGCAATCTCGTCAAGGATCGGGGCGATCATCTTGCAGGGGCCGCACCATTCCGCCCAGTAGTCCACGAGTACCGGCTGCTCGGACTTGAGGACATCGTCCTCAAAGCTCGCGTCCGTGACATAGGTGATGTTTTCACTCACTACAGTTGACCTCCGGTTAGAATGTCGGCGTCGACCCAACGGGCACCAGATCCCCGAGGACACGACGCGCCGCTAGATTGAATCCCATCGGGATCGGCATTTCAAGTCTACTTCAATGATATCGCGAGGAAAGGCCCCATCTCCATGACGGACCAACATCTTTCCGAGACCAGTTTCTCAAAACTCGATCTTCCCGAACCGGTACGCCGGGGGCTGGAAGACGCCGGGTTCTCCCATTGCACCCCCATCCAGGCCCTCTCCCTGCCCCATGCCCTCCAGGGCAAGGACGTCGCCGGCCAGGCCCAGACCGGCACCGGCAAGACCGCGGCCTTTCTGATCACCGTGCTGACCCACCTGCTCCGGCATCCCACCCCGGAAGACCGGCGCCCCAATCAGGTCCGGGCCCTGATCCTGGCACCCACCCGGGAACTGGCCATCCAGATTCACAAGGATGCCCTGGTACTGAGCGCCCACACGGGCCTGACCCTGGGCCTGGCCTACGGCGGCACGGACTACGACAAGCAGCGCAAGCAACTCACCGACGGCGTGGATATTCTCATCGGCACCCCGGGGCGCATCATCGACTACTTCAAGCAGAAGGTCTTTGATCTCAGGCGCTCCCAGGTTCTGGTCCTTGACGAGGCCGACCGCATGTTCGATCTGGGCTTCATCAAGGACGTGCGTTTCCTGCTGCGCCGCATGACCCCGGCCACCGAGCGCCAGTCCATGCTGTTTTCCGCCACTCTTTCCTGGCGGGTGATGGAACTGGCCTACGAGCACATGAACAACCCCGTGAAGGTCCAGACCCAGGATGAACAGGTCACGGCCGAACGGGTGCGTCAGGTGGTCTACTACCCCGGCAACGAAGAGAAGATTCCGTTGCTACTGGGGATCATGAAGCACTCCACCCCTGACCGCTCCATGGTGTTCGTCAACACCAAGCACATGGCGGAAAAGGTGACGGCCTGGCTGCAGGGCAACGGCATCCGCACTGCCCTGCTGTCCGGAGACGTCCCCCAGCGCAAGCGGGAACGGCTGCTGGCCCAGTTTGAAACCAGCGAATTCCAGGTCCTGGTGGCCACGGATGTGGCGGCCCGCGGGCTGCACATCCCCGATGTGTCCCATGTGTTCAACTTCGATCTGCCCCAGTCCGGCGAGGATTATGTCCACCGGATCGGCCGCACCGGGCGAGCCGGGGCGGAAGGCGACGCCGTCAGCTTTGCCTGCGAAGACTCGGCCTTCTATCTGCCGGAGATTGAGTCCTACATCGGCTTCAAGATCCTTTCCGAGGCAGTGGACCCGGAGTTGCTGCTCAAGGATCCGCAACCGCCGGCGAAGATCGAGCGCCAGCACACCGGCCCGGAAGGCCGGGGCAAGGGCGGCGGCCGCGGCGAGCGCCGGCCCCGTTCCGGCGAAGGCGAAGGCGGCAACCGCCGCAAGCCCAGGCCGAAGACCGAAGGTGCCCCGGCGTCACCTCCTGCGGAAGCGATCGGCCCGATGGCGGAAGCACCCCGTAAGCCCAGGCGCCGCAGACAGCGAAGGCCGGCCGGCGAAGGCACGCCGCAGAGTTGAGTTGAGGGAGGCTCGTTGCCGAGCCTCATCCCCTCATCCCCGCCTCTTCTCCCCCAAGGGGAGAAGGGAGACATCGCCCCTCTGCCTTGAGAGAAAAGGGAGAGATCAAGCCCCTCGCCCCTTGGGGGAGAGGGATTGGGGTGAGGGGACGCAACCCCGCCTCAAGTCCTCTGCAGCCCGTGATACAACATCACCCCATGGCGAGCCTCGGCGAAAAACAGCCAGCGCTCCAGGCCGATCCCGGCCAGTGCCGACATCAGCGCCGGGGCCAGCCACAGGGATGATCCGCCCCCCAGGACCATCCCCATCAGCAGCAGCGGCAGCACAAACCCGAAACCGAATACCCCCAGTCGCACCCGGCGAATCCGCCCTGCCCCCGGATCAAAACCGAACTCACGGGTCAGAAACGTCCCCGCCGTGTGCCCCTGGTCCAGCAGGCGGACCCGCGCCTGGGTAAATCCGGTGGCCGTGTTGAGACTGGGGCCGCTCACCTCCCGAATCCACAGGTAATACAGCCCTTTCATCACCCCGGCCAACAGCAGCAGTCCCAGCGCCAGCAGCACCAGCCCCTCACTGCGCCCGCCGAAACCGGCATGGACCGCCACCAGGGCCGTCGCCCCCAGGGCCAGACCCAGCAACAGGTAATTCGCCGGTGTCAGGGCGGTATGCCACTGGCGAATGGTCTTGAGGCTGGCGTAGATCATGCCGGTGGTGAACACGGTGAGTAGGGCCAGGGACAGGGCAATACCACCGACAAGCACCATCAGAGGGCCTGCTTCCACTCCCACCTGCAGGACCTGCCACAGATAGATCAGGGCAAAGGGATAAAAGCTCAGGGCACAGACCGCCTCCCGGGACAGCCAGGAGGTGCGCACACGCATCACCGCGCGCCAGGCATTTTTCGGGTTATGTAGATGCAGGGTGGACGAGAACAGGCCGAGGGTGATCAGGGCCAGCGCCAGACCCAACTGGGTCACTAATTCGGTCTGCCCCGAGGCAGGATACCGGCCGCTGAGGTGCAGCAATGTCACCAGGCTGAACAGGCCATACCCGGCCCCGGAGAGGACGGTGAAGATGATCACTGAAAGTGCGGGATGCATGGGGGTTCACCTGGCAATGGCCTTGTTGACCCAGTCCTTCACGTTGGACATGAGACTGCCGCGCCGGACATCCGCCGTGGGCACGGTCGGAGCGCTGCGGGGCGGCAGGTAGGTATTGGTGGGCTCGTAGCCCAACTCCGGCATCAGCTTGCGGCCGCCCCGTTCCCGGGACAGGCGGCTCACGGCGGAGTCCGGATCATCGAAGTCGCCGAAATGCCGGGCATGGGCCGGACAGGTGATGACACAGGCGGGCTGCCGATCCTCCGGGGCCAGGGCGCCATCATAGATGCGGTCGATGCAGAGGGTGCATTTCTTCATCACCCCGTCCTGAGGGTCCAGCTCCCGGGCACCGTAGGGGCAGGCCCAGGCGCAGAGATTGCAACCCATGCACTTGTCCTGATCCACCAGCACGATGCCGTCTTCCCGACGCTTGTAGGAAGCCCCGGTGGGGCAGACGGTGACGCAGGCGGCATCGTCGCAGTGCATGCAGGACAGGGGCATATTGACGGTCTTGGTGTGGGGATAGTCGCCCACTTCGTAGTGACGAACACGGTTGAACCACACGCCGGTGGGAGCGGCACCATAGGGGGACTCATCCGTCAGCGGCCCCGTGGTGCCGGAAGTGTTCCACTGCTTGCAGGCCACGGCACAGGCATGGCAGCCCACACAGGTATCCAGGTCAATCACCAGGCCGAGTCGCATGTATCGGCTACTCCTGAACAAAATCGCACAACGGAATCACGACCTTCCCTTCCCCCGGGTCAGCACATCCCACAGGCTGCGCCGCAGGTTCACCCGCCGATGGGTCCGGTATCGCACCTGATCCGGGGAATCGGGCATCCCCGGCAACGGCCTGATCGACTCGAACCGGGGCCAGGCGCCGACTTCTCCCGGCTTGGCCGGGGTGATGCTGACTCGCAGGTCATACCAGGCGGCCTGCCCGGTGATCGGGTCCGAGTTGGTCACGCTGTCCAGCCCGTCCCCCCGTTGCGGGAGGAGTTCGGAGATCAGGTGGTTCAGCAGAAACCCCTTGCGGGATTCATCCGCATCCTGTGACAGCCCCCAGGCCCCGGACTGCTTGCCCAGGGCGTTCCAGGTCCAGACCGTATCCGGCGCCACCCCTTCCATCAACTTCACCTGCACCCGGATGCGGCCATGATGGGACGCCACCCACACCCAGGCGTGGTCCGCGATCCCCATGGACTCGGCCCGGCCCCGGTTCATGTAGAGAAAGTTCTGGGCACAGATCTGGCGCAGCCAGGCATTCTGGGAGTCCCAGGAGTGATACATGAACATGGGGCGCTGGGTGATGGCGTGGAAGGGGTAGGCCTCCAGGTCGATCCGCCCCTGCTCCAGCGGGGGATACCAGATGGGCAGCGGGTCGAAATGATTCACCAGACGGGCCTTGTGCTCCGGGCGCTTCGGCATGGGGCCGTCATACAGCCCCTGCCCTGCCAGCTTGAAACGCTGCTGGGTCTCGGAATAGAGCTCCAGAATGATGGGTTCCACGGAGCCCACCCAACCCGCATGGCGGGCCAGCTCCAGATAGTCCCGGTTGCAGAAGCGGTAATACTTCTGGCTGTCTTCCAGGTGATGGACAAAGAAGCACTGGTGGTCCACGTACTCCTGCCACTGGTTCGGATTGGGATCGCCCCGTAGGCTGTTCTGCCCCTGGGCGCCCCGCCATCCGGCCAGGAAGCCGATGCCCGGTTCCCTTTGAAAATTGACGATGAAATCCTGGTAGGACGTGTACCGGCGGATCCCGTCCCGGGTGGTGAAGGCGGGGAAACCCAGCCGACCGCCCAGTTCCACCAGCACTTCCTGCCAGGGACGCACGTCCCGATCCGGTTCCAGGATGGGCTGACGGATGGCGTCCGCCGCGGCGTGGGGCTCGGAGATGGGACGATCCAGCATGGAAATGGTGTCGTGACGTTCCAGATAGGTGGTATCCGGCAGCACCAGATCGGCGAAATTGACGATCTCCGAGTGGAAGGCATCGGAGACCACCAGGAACGGGATCTTGTATTCCCCGTCCGCCCCCTTCTCCCGCAGCATGTCCATCACCTGGGCGGTGTTCATGGTGGAATTCCAGGCCATGTTGGCCATGTAAAGCATGAGGGTGTCGATGGGATAGGGGTCCCCCTTCACCGCATTGGTGATGACCATGTGCATGAGACCGTGGTTGGCCATGGGGGCGTCCCAGGAGTAGGCCTTGTCCAGACGCAGGGGGCGCCCCTCCCCGTCGATGACCAGATCCTCGGGGCCGGTGGGAAAACCCAGGGGCGGACTCTTGAGCGGGGTATTGGGCGCCATGTCACGGGCGGGCTTGATGCCCGGGGGGATGTGCCTGGGATAGGGAGGCTTGGACAGATGCCCACCGGGCACGTCGATGGTCCCCAGCAGGATCTGCAGCAGATGGATGGCCCGGCAGGTCTGGAAGCCATTGGAATGGGCGGAGATCCCCCGCATGGCGTGCATGGACACGGGACGACCCACGAAGCGATCGTGGGTGCGACCGTAGGCATCGGTCCATTCGCATTCGATCTCGATGGTCTCCTTGAAGGCCACATGGGCCATTTCCAGGGCCAGTCGTTCGATCTGCTCGGCAGGCACGCCGCAGCGGGGAGCGATGTTTTCAGGGGCGTATGCATCGTCCAGATAGCGCTCCGCCAGCAGGCTCATGACGGTGCGCACGGGACGGCCGTCGGGAGCGGTGTAGTCGCCGAACAGGGCCGGCTGGATCTCCGGCAGGGAGGCGTCCACCACGTCCCCCAGTTCCAGGTCCCAGGCCAGGGGGTTGCCGTCCCGGTCCCGCAGGATCAGGCCGTGGCCCTTCTGGCCCGGGGTGTCCACCACCAACCAGGGGGCGTTGGTGTAGCGCACCAGGTAGTCCCAGTCGAAGCGGTCATGGCGCAGCAGGACGTGGACCATGGACAGGGCCAACAGACCATCGGTGCCGGGACGGATGGGCACCCATTCATCGGCCACCGCCTGATAGCCGGTACGCACCGGATTGATGGAGACGAACTTGGCGCCCCGGCGCTTGAGGGTGTCGATACCGGCCTTGATGGGGTTGGAGGCATGGTCTTCGGCCACGCCCCAGAGCATGAAGTATTTGGTGCGCTCCCAGTCCGGGTCGCCGAACTCCCAGAAGGCATGGCCCATGGTATAGAGGCCGGCGGCGGCCATGTTGACGGAGCAGAAACCGCCGTGGGCGGCCCAGTTGATGGTGCCGAACTGGGCCGCCCACAGGCCGGTGAGGGCCTGCATCTGATCCCGCCCGGTGAAGAAGGCCAGCTTTTTGGGATCGGTGGCGCGGATACGGGCCAGACGTTCAGTGAGTTGGTCGAGGGCCTCGTCCCAGGAGATGGGTTCGAAGTCGCCGCTGCCCCGCTCGCTACCCGGCTTGCGGCGCATGGGATATCGCAGGCGGGCGGGAGACTGCTGTTTCATGATGCCCGCATTGCCCTTGGCGCAGAGCACCCCCTTGTTGACCGGGTGGTTGCGGTTGCCCTGGATGAAGCGGACCTGATTGTTCTCCACCGTGACCTTGATCCCGCAGCGGCAGGCGCACATGTAGCAGGTGGTGTACTTGCTCTGCTGCCGGTCGTGGTCTTCGAACGCGGGTAATGCGGTCATCCCGTCACCTGTCTGGTGTGAATCTTGTTGGATTCCTTTTAGCAGGAACCGTGACAGTGTGCGGGTTTTGAGGGGATCAACTCAAAGGGAAGTTTTTGATTCGGGCATAAGGAGGGAAAGGAAAGCCCTCACACCCCAACCCCTCTCCCGCCGGCGGGAGAGGGGCTCTTTCCGTCAGCCCGCCTTCTTCTCTCCCTCCGTCTGCCGCAGCCGGATGCCCAGTTCCCGCAGCTGGGCCTCACTGACCGGGGCCGGGGCTTGGGTCAGGGGGCAGGCGGCGGTCTGGGTCTTGGGGAAGGCCATGACGTCGCGGATGGACTGGGCGCCGGTCATGAGCATGACCAAGCGGTCCAGGCCGAAGGCGATGCCGCCATGGGGCGGGCAGCCGTACTTGAGGGCATCCAGCAGGAAGCCGAACTTCTCCCGGGCCTCGTCTTCGCCGATGCCCAGCAGGCCGAACACCGCCTGCTGCATGGCCATGTTGTGGATACGCACGGAACCGCCGCCCACCTCGGTGCCGTTGAGCACCATGTCATAGGCACGGGAAACCAGCTGCCCCGGATTCTCGGACAGGGCCGCCGGATCGTCGGTACGCGGCGCGGTGAAGGGGTGATGCAGAGCCGCCCAGCGGCCTTCCTTCTCGTCCTGTTCGAACATGGGGAAGTCCACCACCCACAGGGGCCGCCAGCCCCGCGCCACCAGACCCCGGTCGTGGCCCAGCTTCACCCGCAGGGCACCCAGGGCCTCGTTCACCACCCGGGCCTTGTCGGCGCCGAAGAAGATCAGGTCGCCGTCCTCGGCACCGGTGCGGTTGAGGATCTCGACCACCACCGTGTCCGGCAGGAACTTGAGGATGGGGGACTGCAGCCCCTCGCGCCCGGCGTTGATGTCGTTGACCTTGATATAGGCCAGCCCCTTGGCACCGTAACGACCGACAAAGCCGGTGTAGTCGTCGATCTCCTTGCGGGACACCTCGCCTCCCTTGGGCAGGCGCAGGGCGGCCACGCGGCCGTTGGGATCCTTGGCCGGGCCGGAGAAGACCTTGAACTCCACCTCGGCCATCACGTCGGTGAGATCCACCAACTCCAGAGGGATGCGCAGGTCCGGTTTGTCGGAGCCGTAGCGGTGCATGGCTTCGGCATAGGTCATGCGCTGGAAGGGGGTGGGCAGGGGTACTTCCAACACCTGGGCGAAAAGTTCGCGCACCATCTCTTCCATGAGGGTCATGATGGCTTCTTCATCCATGAAGGAGGTCTCGATATCCAGCTGAGTGAATTCCGGCTGGCGGTCGGCGCGCAGGTCTTCGTCGCGGAAGCAGCGCACGATCTGGTAGTAGCGGTCCAGACCGGACATCATCAACAGCTGTTTGAATAGCTGGGGCGACTGAGGCAACGCAAAGAAGCTGCCGGGATGGGTGCGGCTGGGCACCAGGTAGTCGCGGGCACCCTCGGGGGTGGCCTTGGTGAGCATGGGGGTCTCGATGTCCAGGAAGCCGTGGGATTCCAGGAAACGCCGCAACGCCCCGGTCACCTGAGCGCGCAGGCGCAGGCGGGTCTGCATGATCGGCCGGCGCAGGTCCATGTAGCGGTAGCGCAGGCGGGTCTCTTCACCCACGTCGTCCTCGTCCAGCTGGAACGGCGGGGTATCGGCGGTGTTGAGCACGGTCAGTTCGGTGCCCAGCACCTCGATGGCGCCGGTGCGCAGGTCGGGATTGACCGTGCCCTCCGGACGGCGGCGCACCTTGCCGCGCACCTGCAGCACGAATTCGCTGCGCACCCGTTCGGCAGTCCGAAACACCTCGGCCCGGTCCGGATCGAAGACCACCTGCACCAGACCTTCCCGGTCCCGCAGGTCAACGAAGATGACGCCCCCATGGTCACGGCGACGGTTGACCCACCCGCACAGGGTCACCTCCTGGTCGAGCAGGGTTTCATCGACGGTGCCGCAGTAATGAGTACGCATGTCTGGCCTTCGCTGGTTGATTCGGTTCTGGGAAAACGGGTAATGGTAAGGTCTTGGGGGAGCCGGAGTAAACGCCCGCAGGGCGGGCTTTCAGCCCGGTTTCCCCTTGGGGGGATGACGGGGGACCACCACACCCAGGGACATGACGAACTTGAGACCGTCCTCTACGCTCATGTCCAGCTCGATCACCTCTTCCCTGGGCACGAGGATGACGAAGCCCGAGGTGGGATTGGGGGTGGTGGGCACAAACACACTCACCACCTGTCGTTCGGTGCGCTCCTGTACCTCGCCCATGCCGGTGCCGGTCTGGAAACCCAGGGTCCATATTCCCTTGCGGGGATACTCGATCAACAGCACCTTGCGAAAGGAATCCCCGCCGGCGCCGAACAGGGTCTCCATCACCTGCTTCACTGCCGAGTAGATGGTGCTCACCAGAGGTATCCTGGCCAGGATGGCCTCCCAGAGGTCCACCAGCTTGCGACCCACCAGGTTGGCCACCACCAGACCGGTGAGAAAGACGATCACTAGGGCGACGACGATCCCGAAACCCGGGATGGTGAAGCCCAGCAGGCTTTCCGGTCGCCAGGGCGGTGGCAGCAGCAGCAGGGTGCGGTCCATCATGTCGACGATGAACTTGATCACCACCACGGTGGTGATCAAGGGCACCCAGACCACCAGCCCGGCGATCAGATAACGCCGGAAGGTGTGCAGCGGTCCTGTGGGAATGGGATGCAAGACGAATCAGCTCGCGGCCTTGCAGGCGGCACAGGCGTCGGCACCGCCGCCGGACTTGCTGTCGGCACCACAGGCCGGGGCCTTGCCGTCCTCCTTGAGATTCTTCTTGTTACCGCTCTTGAAGTCGGTCTCGTACCAGCCGCTGCCGCCCAGACGGAAGGCAGGGGCCGAGATCTGCTTCTGCAGGGCGGGGCTGTTGCATTCGGGGCAATCCACCAGGGGGGCATCGGAGAACTTCTGGATGGCCTCAAGGCGATGGCCGCAGGCATTGCATTCGTATTCGTAGATCGGCATGGTCAATACCCCGGGGGCAGGAATCTGGACAGGTCCGGATTATATCCGCAAAGTGTTTCAGGGCACCGGACAAATGGTGCCTGATTGCATATGGGGACGTTCGGAAATATTTCCAGTCCTCCATGATTCGTGAGGCCAGGACACCATGGCAGACAAGGTCATCATCATGCTTCTCAACACCAGTCTCAAGGCCCCCGGCACCCTGGGGGCGCCGTTCTTCCAGGCCGCCGTGGCGGCGGCGATGGATCTGGAGGTGGAGATCTACTTCGCAGCCGAGACTACCCAACTGCTCAAGCAGGGGGTGGCGGAGAACCTCTACACGGGCAAGCAGCGGACGAAGTCCGTCTATGACTTCATGCGGGACGCCCACGAGGCCGGGGCAAGATTCTATGCCTGCGCCGGCGCCATGGCGGAGCACGAGCTCAATGACGACAATGCCATCCCGGAGCTGGACGGCAAGCGCGGCGGCGGGGCCTTCATCGGCGAAGCGGTGGAGGATGGGGTCGTGGTGCTGACGTATTAGAATCCCTGAACAGGCCCATTGCCATGAAGGCCCATTGCCGTGGAGGCCCGTTGCCGTGGAGGCCCATTGCTGTAGAGGCCCGCTGCCGTAGAGGCCCATTGCCGTCACTCCCGCGAAAGCGGGAGTCCAGGATTTTCAGTCTGCCGCTGGGTTCCCGCTTCCGCGGGAATGACGGTTCAAACCGGGCAAGACGGCTCAAACCCGGGAATGCCCCATTCAGGGTCGGGAATGACTTATTCGGAACACCCTTGGGAGACCACCCTTGAACTCATCCCCCAGATCCGTGCTCATCACCGGCTGCTCTTCCGGCATCGGCCATTGCGCCGCCCGGATGCTGCGAGAACGGGGCTTTCGGGTGTTTGCCACCGCCCGGCGGCCGGAGGACGTGGCGGGGCTGCAACAGGAAGGCTTCGAGGCCCTGCCCCTGGACCTGGATGACCCGGACTCCATCGCCGCTGCCATGGAGGCGGTCCTCGCCGCCACCGATGGACGACTCTACGGACTGTTCAACAACGGCGCCTACGGTCAGCCGGGGGCTGTGGAGGATCTGTCCCGGGAGGTGCTGCGCAAACAGTTGGAAACCAATGTTCTGGGCTGGCTGGACCTGACCAACCGGGTGATCCCGGTGATGCGGGCCCAGGGGGAAGGACGCATCGTGCAAAATAGCTCGGTGCTGGGCCTGATCGCCCTGCCCTTTCGCGGCGCCTACACCTGTTCCAAGTTCGCCCTGGAAGGGCTGACGGATACCCTGCGCATGGAACTGCATGGCAGTGGCGTGCATGTCTCCCTGATCGAACCCGGCCCCATCTCCAGCCGCTTCCGGGCCAATGCCCATCAGGCCTTCCTGGCCCACATCGACCGGGACAACAGCGTCTTCCGGGACAAATACCACGCGGCGGAACGGCGCCTGACCAAACCGGGTCCGGCCGCCCCATTCACCCTGCCCCCGGAGGCGGTGGTGAAACAACTGATTCACGCCCTGGAAAGCCCCCGCCCCCGGGCCAGGTACTACGTGACGGTGCCCACTTATCTGTTCGGCACCCTGCGGCGCATCCTGCCGACACGCTGGCTGGACCAGATATTGATGGGCGTATCCAGGGGCGAGAATCGTTAAGGTACCGGGATCACCCGCTGGGTCAGCCTCACGGCATCAAGAAGCATGCCCAATTATTCCGCCATTCCCGCGTTCGCGGGAATGGCTGAGATTTTTTGGTGGAACCAGCCAGAATCGATCCGGCACTTGTGGATTCCCGCGTCCGCGGGAATGACGAAGGCGGCGGTGCAGAGGTTGCAGCAGAGGTTCTGAAGTTGCTGGGGCTCTGAATAGGCGTTACAAGGAGTTCTGAATTGATGTGCTACAAGGGACTCTGAACAGATGTCGGGCCGGTTCCTGAAGAGATTGGGACATATCCGATTTTTCCGTCATTCCCGCGAAAGCGGGAATCCAGGGAGGGGAAACGATGAAGGAACCGGTGGTCTACATCCTCGCCAGCAAACGCAACGGCACACTGTACATCGGCGCAACCAGTGACCTCATCAAGCGAGTCTGGGAGCACAAGAACGATATTGCCGAAGGCTTCACCAGGGAATACCAGGTTCATACCCTCGTTTACTACGAACAACATTCGGACATGCTCGCGGCCATCACCCGGGAAAAACAACTAAAAAAATGGAACCGGGCCTGGAAAATCGACCTGATCGAAAAGCAGAATCCGCAATGGCGCGATCTGTGGCCGGGAATTGCCACCCCGTGAGCCGTCATTCCCGCGAAAGCGGGAATCCAGGCTACCGCGTCGAGGCTGGGCTATGGATTCCCGCGTTCGCGGGAATGACGAAGGTGGTGGTGCAGGTGTCACGGGGGTTCTAAACACATGCCACAGGGATTCTAAGCACAT
>NZ_JAJNQM010000006.1:0-74501 GCF_022227785.1 Ectothiorhodospira lacustris
GTCTCGCCGCGCACCAGCACGGTCACATAGCCGCCGCCCACGAACTCCCGCCCGATCAGCCGCACTTCGGCGGCCTTGGTCATGGCATCGGCCGCCTCAATGGCGGGGACCAGGCCGCGGGTCTCGATCATCCCCAGGGCAATGCCATATTTGTCGCCACTCATGATGTCTCTCCTGTGTTGTTTCGGATCATCGTTGTCAAAATCCCCGTCATGCCGGTTCCCACTGGTCAATCACCCCGCCCACGGTCAGGTCGGTGAGGATGTCCGCGTTGCCCATGGCATACCGGGCCGCGGAGCCGCTGACCAGGAACACCCAGTCACCCGGGCGAGCCCCCACCGGATCGGTGGCCACGGCTTGGTGGCCTTGGGGGTCCTGCACCAGACGCAGATCCACATGGGCTAGCCCCGGGATGCGCTGGGTGCAGACCAGCGAACCCACCACCTGTCGGACCTCCATCAGCCGTGCTCCCCGGGACCGATGGCACCCGTCTCGGATTCCGGCGGCCAGCGGTCGATGATGCCGACGATGGTCAGATCACTGGGGAATTCCTTGCTGCCGGCGGCCTCCCGGGCCGCCGAACTGCCCACGCAGATCACCCAGTCGCCGGGGATGCAGCCCACGGAGTCCACCGCCACCTGACGGGAACTGCCGTCGCGCACCACCAGCAGATGCTTGTGTTCAAAGCCGGGTATCCGGTTGGTGGATACCAGGGGGCGTTCCACCTGACAGATCTTCATCGGTGTCCTCCTTGTCCGGTCGGGTCCAGGGACGAGGCCACCCGTTCCAGACCGGCGCGGGTGTCACAGTCCCGCACCACCAGCAGTCGGTGCAGCAGGCCGTCGCGAACCTGGGGAGCGAAGCGTTCGGTCATGGCCCGGTCCACCTGCCGGCAGCGGGTGATGGCCCGTTCCCGGGCACCGGGTACCTGACCGTGGTAGTCGAAGCGGATCACCACCGGAATGGGTCTGCCATGGGGGTGATTGAGTCCGCCCAGGATGCGGCAGCCCACATCCAGGTCGGCGGCACCTTCCTCCACCGTGCGCAGGCAGGCGAAGAAGGTAAGGTTGCGCAACTGGATTTCCTCGAAGCCGACGCCCACACCCATGAAACGCTCCGCATGGCCCTGATCCGGGTAGGCACCACCGTGACGGCGTCTCACGTAGTCCAACTGGGACAGATTGTGTTCCACCAGCTGAGCGATCAGTTTCACCATGCCCTCGTCGGGGGCGGCGGGGGCGTGCCGACGAACCTGCTCCAGGATGTACCTGCGGGCGGCCTCCGGCGTCATGGACAGGGTTTGATGGTATATGTCTCCGGTGTCCAGACTCAGTTGCAGATCCATGTGCCCCTGGGCATCGGGGACGTGGATGCGTAGGGCATCGGTATCCGTATCCAGACCCATGAGCAGCAGGGCGACGGAGGCGCCGCAGCAGAATCCGTTTTCCACCGCCTGGCGGAAGGCCAGCAGGCGCTCCAGGCCGGCTCCGGCCGCCGCCGTATCGTCGGAGCCGTGGGCGGCGCAGCCCTCGTGGGACGGGTGACGGGAGCTGAAGTGATAGATCACCGTCTTCAGATAGCGGGTGGGGGCGTCAGCAGTGTTGGGGGTCCCGGCCCGATAGCGGGCATGCTCCACCTCCACCCATTTGCTTACCGTGTCCTCCACATCGAACAGGGCGCCGGCGGATGAACGCCGTCTGACTGCGCCGAAGGGCAGGCGCAGCACATAGCTGATGGCATGGGCCAGACGTCCGTCGGCGCAGGGGGTGACATCCATCAGATGAAAACCACAGCTCTGCAGGAAGGCATTGAAGGCCCGGGTGTCGTGGCCCTTGAGCGGGTCGTGGGCAAAGAAGCCGTCGGCCATGCGGCAATAGGTCTCGAACAGGCAGGCGGCATGGAGCCGTGACATATCCAGCCCCTTGATCCAGGCATCTTCCAGCAGGTGTTCCGGTAGCCGGATGCCCAGGGTCTGTTCCGCCAGGGCCTGTGCCTTGGCAATGAAACCCTTCTCCCGCCGCAGGCCGGTCAGTTCCCGTAGCAACGGCAGGATCCGGTCAAAGGATGACTTCACCGCCGTCTCGTAGGCCTGGAGTCGGTGGTTGGCGGCCTTGTCGGTGAGCGGATGCAGCGGGGGCTGGCCGTTGTGCGCCGGGGGCGTGATCCGGTGCACATGTCCGGGATGACTTTCCTGCCCCTGTACCGGTTCGGGCCGGTGAAACGTCTGGACTGCCGGTGTGTGCGGAGCGGGTGCCCTGCCACGGCCACGACTGTGTACCGTCGGGGCGGTGGCCCAGATCAGGCTGTCACGGTGTGAGCGGCGGCGGGTGAGCATGGTGTGTCGGTCTCTGGCGCTTGTCAGGTCGGTGAATGAACAATGGCTTGGTTCGGTCAGCCCCGGGCACCGCCCGAGTAGGTGACCAGTGATCCCTTTTCCGTGCTGCCGCTGCTGCCGGTGACGCGGCTGACCGGGGGCGGCACATCCTCGTTACGCTTGTGGGCCACGGCCGGCATGGCACCCATGGGGCCGAGGCGAGTGGGATTGCGGCGGCGGGCTGAACTGCCCTCGGTGCCGGTCACCCGCTCGCCCCGTTCCCAGTCATCACCGGTGATTTTTCGGCCGCTGGACTGGCCCTCACCGGTGATGCGGGTCCGGCGGGGTGTCTCCGGCTGGGGGTCAAAGTCGGCCGGCGGGGTATCCGGGATCGGGGCCTGGGGATCCAGCGGCACGGCAGGCAGCCGTTCCGGGCGGACCTGTTCGGTACCGGTGACTTTGTCCGCCGCCATGTCGAAGGGGCCGGTGATCCGACCACCCCGCTGCTCATAGCGGGTACCCGTCACCCCCACAGTGCGTTGTCCACGCGCGACCTGCCGGGCCGGGGAGGCGATGCTGAATTCTCCCCGCGGGGTTGCCTCCAGGGGTTGGGGTAAGTCCGGCCGGCCGGGTTGAGCGGCGAGGCTGGTGCGTGCTTCGATCCGTGCCTGTGCCGCGGGGGGGCAGTAGGCGGCAAACTCTTCCGGCCCGGCGTAGGGTGTGCCGGTCACGGCCTGGCAGGTGCCTGGTTCATCGCCGGTCACCTGATGGGAGCGGCCAGGCAGGCTGCCGGAGAGGGTGTGTCCCCGGGCGGTGGTGCCGTGGCTGACCTTGGGGGGTTGGGTCGGCCCCGGCGGCGGGGTATCGCAGAACTGTTCGTACTGCTCCTGCCCCACGTATTCGTTCCCGGTCACCCGGCGGCAGGTGCCCGGCTCGTTACCCGTCACCCGGGCACCCCGGCCCAGTTCGTTGCCGGTCACCCGGCTGCCCTGGCCGGTGCGGGTGACGTGAACTTTTTCCGGCTGGCTGGGCGGCGAGGTCTGGCAAAACTCGTGAAAGATCTCGGCGCCCAGGTATTCGGTGCCGGTGACCGCGAGGCAGGTGCCCCTGTCATCGCCGGTCATGCCCCGGCTGCGTCCTACCCGCGTCCCCGTCACCGCCTGACCGCCGGCAGTCTCGGACAGACCCACCTTCCAGGTCTGATCCTGCGCCGGCCCCGGACGACCGGGGCGGGTACGCCCGGCGGGAGTGGCGCGTCGGGTGCCCATGGCGCCACCCTGGCTACGCTGGGCCCGTACACTGCGGGCCAGTTCCCGCCCGGACAGGCGAGGGTTGGCCTGACGGGCGAGGCTGGCCGCAGATGCCGGGGTACCGGCCGCTGATTTGCCTCTGGAAGACAGGGCTGCGCGCCGGGCCAGGGACTGCAGGCGGCCGGTGGGCTGGGTATTCGGGGCGGCGCGCCGGGGTGCCGGCCGGCGCCGGTCGCTCCCGGGACGGGACAGGACGTGGCTGCGGGTCACGGTGCTGTCCTGTTTCTGAACGGTGGACTCGGTGTGATGGCCGCATTGTCCGCCGCACCGGCAGCCGGAAGCCTGCGGGTCCCACGCCGCGGCGTCGGGAGTGACGTTCGCGGGGGGGCGGCGGACCCGGTCGCTGGTGGTATCGGCCCGCTTGCCGGCCCGGGAGAGGGCGGCGCGGCGGGCCTGAGCCTGAGCGCGACCGGAAGACTCCGCGACCACGGGCCTGACGGCCGTGTTGCGCCGCCGGGGCGGGGTCGTCACCGTCACCGTTTGCGTGGCCGGGCGGGCGCGGGGGTCCGGCTGGCTGGAGACCGGCGCCGGTCGAGGTGTTGCCGCTCGGGTGGCGGCACCCGCGTTGCCCTTCCCCTGGCTGGAAAGTGCCTGGCGACGTGCCAGTGCCGCCTGGCGCCCGCTGGAACTGCTGGATACTGGATTAGCCATGGTCTCACCCCCGCTCGTGGTCCGCCTCTGTCCGCGATCAGCGCCGCCCTTCGAACACCACGAAGGATGCGCCCTGGCTCTGGGTGTAGTTGTCATAGCCCGTGAGTCGCACATGGTGATCCGGATAGGCCCGGTGGCACGCCTCCAACTCGGTTGCCACGTGGTCCAGGTTCACTTCACCGAAGAAGGGCAGTTTCCACATGGGCCAGTAGTGGTTCATGGCAAAGTCCGGATGTACATGTTCGATGCCCGGCGTCCAGCCCTGGGCAATGATGTAGGCGATCTGGTCAAAGACCTCTTCCTGGGTCAGCGGGGGCAGGAAACCGAAGGTTTCCAGGGTCTGGCGGGTCTGGTAATCACCCATGGTGTTCTGGAAAGGCATGTCTGCAGGTCCTCATGTTCGGAAAAGGGAATGATCCGGTCCGGGATGCCGGGGATCAGCCCGCGTCCAGCTTGTCCACGGTGTCGAATTCAAACTTGATCTCTTTCCATGTCTCCATGGCGATGGCCAGTTCGGGGCTGTGGCGGGCCGCGTCGGTGAGGATCTCGCGGGACTCCCGTTCCAGTTCCCGGCCTTCGTTGCGGGCCTTGACGCAGGCCTCCAGGGCCACCCGATTGGCGGCGGCGCCGGCGGCATTGCCCCAGGGATGGCCCTGGGTGCCGCCACCGAACTGCAGTACCGAGTCGTCGCCGAAGATGCTCACCAGGGCAGGCATGTGCCAGACATGGATGCCGCCGGAGGCGACGGCAAATACCCCGGGCATGGAACCCCAGTCCTGGTCGAAGAAGATCCCCCGGGAGCGGTCTTCGGGGATGAAGGATTCCCGCAGCAGATCCACATAGCCCAGGGTGGAGGCCCGATCACCTTCCAGCTTGCCCACCACGGTGCCGGTGTGCAGATGGTCGCCGCCGGAGAGGCGCAGGCACTTGGCCAGGACGCGGAAGTGGATGCCGTGCTTGGGATGCCGGTCGATCACCGCGTGCATGGCCCGGTGGATATGCAGCAGCATGCCGTTCTTGCGGCACCACTTAGCCAGGCCGGTATTGGCGCAAAAGCCGCCGGTGATGTAGTCGTGCATGATGATGGGTTGCCCCAGTTCCTTGGCGAACTCGGCCCGCTCGTACATTTGTTCCGGGTCCGGGGCGGTGACGTTAAGATAGTGGCCCTTGCGCTCACCGGTCTCCACCTGGGCGGCGGCCACCGCCTCGGCCACGAACTCGAAGCGGTTCTGCCAGCGCATGAAGGGCTGGGAGTTGACGTTCTCGTCGTCCT
This sequence comes from Ectothiorhodospira lacustris, assembly GCF_022227785.1. Lineage (NCBI taxonomy): Bacteria > Pseudomonadati > Pseudomonadota > Gammaproteobacteria > Chromatiales > Ectothiorhodospiraceae > Ectothiorhodospira > Ectothiorhodospira lacustris. The sequence continues at coordinate 5,549 of NZ_JAJNQM010000006.1, forward strand.
TGGTGAAGTCCAGGCCGCCGCGCAGGCATTCGTAGACGGCGCGGCCGTAGTTCTTGGCCGACAGTCCCAGCTTCGGCTTGATGGTGCAGCCCAGCAGGGGGCGACCGTACTTGTTGAGCTTGTCCCGTTCCACCTGGATGCCGCTGGGCGGCCCCATACAGGTTTTCACATAGGCCAGAGGGAAGCGGATGTCCTCCAGGCGCAGATGGCGCAAGGCCTTGAAGCCGAACACGTTGCCCACCAGGGAGGTGAGCACGTTAACGATGGACCCTTCCTCGAACAGGTCGATGGGATAGGCGATGAAGGCATAGAAGGATTCTTTGTCGCCGGGCACGTCCTCGATGCGGTAGGCGCGCCCCTTGTAAAACTCCAGGTCGGTGAGCAGTTCGGACCAGACGGTGCTCCAGGTCCCGGTGGAGGACTCGGCGGCCACGGCGGCGGCCACTTCCTCCCGCGGCACCCCCGGCTGTCCGGTGACCTTGAAACAGGCCAGCAGGTCGGAATCCAGAGGGACGTAGTCCGGGGTCCAGTACATCTCGCGGTACTCTTTCACACCCGCGTCGTAGGTCTTCACGCTCATGGTCATCAGCTCCTGTGGTCTGTGCCCCGCCTCTGACGGGAAGGCGACGTTTGCTCTATGGGAAAGCTACATGACCTGTGGGTATATCTATAAATCGATTGTTTCTATTTAATAGATCGACGGAAATCTATGTATGGGCAGGAAGGCCGTGACTACGCTTGATGATTGAGCGATGCGCGCTCCCGCTCCCTCTCCCGCTCCCGCTGTCATTCCCACGCACACTCTCACTGTCATTCCCGCGCCCTTTCCCACCGTCATTCCCGCGCCCCTTCCCACCGTCATTCCCGCGCCCCTTCCCACCGTCATTCCCGCGAAAGCGGGAATCCATGGCTTCAATCCGCGACTGGATTCCCGCTTCCGCGGGAATGACGAATCAAGGTGCGGGAATGACGAATCAAGGTGCGGGAATGACGAATCAAGGTGCGGGAATGACGAATCAAGGTGCGGGAATGACGAATCAAGGTGCGGGAATGACGAATCAAGGCGCGGGAATGACGAGTTCCGGCGGGAATAACATCTTCATGCTCGGGGGACCTATTCAGGCATGGCGATGCCTGAACCTGGAGCACTCATAGATTCGATGAAATGAATTCCTTAACGAACTTCGATTATTGTTGAACTGAATCCCCTTCGATAATGGGTCTACTCAATGAGGAAGCCCAGATGCGAGTCTTCAACGAGATCCGTTTCAACAACCTGAAGGGGGACCTGTTCGGCGGCGTGACGGCGGCGGTGATCGCCCTGCCCATGGCCCTGGCCTTCGGCGTGGCCTCTGGCGCCGGCGCGGAAGCGGGGCTTTACGGCGCCATCCTGATCGGCCTGTTCACTGCCCTGTTCGGCGGCACGCCCACCCTGATTTCCGAACCCACCGGCCCCATGACGGTGGTGTTCACGGCGGTGATCGCCTCCCTGATCGCCGCCAATCCGGAGCAAGGCATGGCCATGGCCTTCACCGTGGTGATGCTCACCGGGGTGTTCCAGATGGCCTTCGGCGCCATGAAGCTGGGACGCTACGTCACCATGATGCCCTATACCGTGATCTCCGGATTCATGACCGGCATCGGCATCATCCTCATCATCCTGCAGCTTCCCGGCCTGCTCGGGCATGCCACCCCGGCGGGGGGCGTGATCGGGACCCTGCAGGGGTTGCCCGGCCTGCTGGCGGCCATCGATCCCATGGAACTGTTGCTGGGCGGTGCCACCCTGGCCATCCTGCTGTTCATGCCGGCCCGCCTGAAACGCTACCTGCCACCCCAACTCATTGTGCTGGTGCTGGGAACGCTGGCGGTCATGTACTGGCTGGGCGGTGAGCAGGTACGGGTGATCGGCCCCATCAATTCCGGGCTGCCCTCCCTGCAACTGCCGGTGTTCACGGCGGAGCAGTGGCTGATCATCGTGGTGGACGCCCTGGTGCTGGCCCTGCTGGGGTCGGTGGATGCCCTGCTGTCCTCTGTCATCGCCTCCAGCATGACCCGCCATGAATCGAACTCGGACAAGGAGCTGGTGGGGCAGGGCATGGGCAACCTGGCCTCGGGCCTGTTCGGGGGCCTGCCGGGGGCGGGGGCGACCATGGGGACGGTGGTGAACATTCAGGCTGGCGGCCGCTCAGCCCTGTCCGGTATCGTGCGTGCCCTGATCCTGGCCGTGGTGGTGATCTGGGCCGCCGGGCTCACCGCCAACATCCCCCTGGCGGTACTGGCCGGGATCGCGGTGAAGGTGGGGCTGGATATCATCGACTGGCGCTTCCTGCGCCGTGCCCACCGGGTATCTCCCAAGGGGGCCCTGATCCTCTACGGGGTGATCGCCATGACCGTGTTCGTGGACCTGATCACCGCCGTGGCCATCGGCCTGTTCGTGGCCAATGTGATGACCATCCGCCGGCTGGCGGACGTGCAGGCCGAAGCGGTCTGCATCCTGCCGCCCCGGCGGCCCGAGGACAACGTCACCAACGGCCGCTGCGCCGACCTGTCACCGGAGGAACGGGCGCTGCTGGCCCAGGGCAAGGGACGCTTGAAGATCCTGCATCTGAGCGGCCCCTTGGTGTTCGGCGCGGCGGCGGCGATCACCCGTCAGGAACCCAAGCTGGAAGGGGCCGGCGTGCTGGTGGTGGATCTGGGCCGGGTGCCCCACCTGGGCGTGACCACGGCGGTGGCCCTGGAGGCCGCCATCCGGGACGCCCTGGCCGGGGGCGTGACCGTGATCATGGCCGGGGTGCAGGACCAGCCCCGGGCGCGGCTGGCCCAGTTGGGGCTGGACACCCTGCTTGGCCCGGATGCTTGGCTCCCGGAGCGGTGCCAGGCGCTGGAGCAGGGGCTGCAGCACCTGATCTGACCCGTTTATTTGAAACGCAGATCCACCAACAGCATGTTTTCCCCCTGATTGGGGGAGCGCAGGCCGGCGTTGCTCAGGTGACGGAACACCAGTCGCAAGTGTTTTCCCAAGCGCAGGGATGCCCCGGCATGGATGTTGAGATGGCTGCCCATGGAGCTGGTGGTTCTGTCCAGTACCGCGCCGCCCAGCATCAGGTCCAGGTGCCCGGTGAAGGGAATGATCACTGACTGACCCAGGAAGGCGGCCGGATAGGCGTGGCCCATGTAGCCGAGGGCCGTTTCCCAGCGGCGGTTGCCGCTCATCTCCATGGCATAGTCGCAACTGCCCACCCAGACAGGTTCCTGAAAATCCAGGCGTCCCAGGTTGCTGCCGGTGGCGATGATCCCGGCCCCCGCATGACAGCGGCTTTCCTGGGCCATGGCGCAGGAAGCAGCCAGGAATAGCCCAAGGGCCAGGGCTGTATGGCGAACGGCATGAAAATACTGCATGGAATACATTGGGTGACTGAAAATGCTTGGAGCCAGGTGATTGAGCCGGGCCGCCCGGCCCCCGTCTCCCAAACCGGGGAGAGGGGGCGAAGAGCCGCGTTACCGGTTTTCCTGCGGGGCCTGGTCGCGGCGGGCCTTCCACCCGTCGGCCATGTCCTCCAACAGTTTATAGAACAGCGGTACGAACAAGAGGGCCAGGGTACTGGCCGCCAGCATGCCGCCCACCACCACGGTGCCGATCTCCTGACGGCTGGCCGCCCCGGCGCCGCTGGCGAATACCAGCGGCAGCGTGCCGATGATGAAAGTGAACGCCGTCATCACGATGGCCCGGAAACGTTGCCGCACCGCTGCCGTGGCGGCCTCGGTGGTAGACATCCCCTCACGCCGGTTCTGGGCCGCAAACTCCACGATCAGGATGGCGTTCTTCGCCGCCAGACCGATCAGCACCAGCAGCCCGACCTGGAAATAGATGTCGTTGGGGAAGCCCCGGCCGAAAGAGGCGATCACCGCCCCCAGCACCCCGAAGGGCACGGCCGATACCACCGCCAGCGGCAGGGTCAGGCGTTCATACTGGGCCGCCAGGATCAGGAGCACCATCAGCATCCCCAGGGCGAAGGCGGCACCGCCGGCACCGGCTCCTGCATCCAGCTGATAGGCCTCGCCGATCCAGCCCAGCAGGGTGTCCGCTTCCTGATTCAGTCCCGCCGCCACCGCTTCCAGGGCCGCCTTGGCCTGGCCGGTGGTATAGCCCGGGGCCGGGTCCGCCAGGATCTTCGCCGCCGGGAAGATGTTGAAGCGGTCGATGAGATCCGCCCCGCTGGTGCGTTCCAGGGTCACCAGGGAACTGAGCGGGATCATGTCGCCATTGCTGGATCGCACGAACACCCGTCGCAGATCCTCGGCCTGGCTGCGGAATTCACCCTCGGACTGCAGGTTCACCTGCCACAGGCGTCCCGAAAAGGTGAAGTCATTCACATACAGGGAACCGAAGGTGCTGCGCATGGCATCGAAGACCTCGGTGATGGGCACGCCCGCGGCCATGGCCTTCTCCCGGTCCACCTCGGCGTGGTAGCGGGGGATACCCGTGGTCAGGGTGCTGCGCACGTTGGTCAGCTCCGGCCGTTCGTTGCCCAGGGTAGCGAGCTTCTGGGCCAGGGCCTCGATCTGTGCCGGCGTGGTGTCCCCCCGTACCTGCAGGTAGCCTTCCACGCCGCCGGTCAGGGACAGGCCCATGATCGGGGGCGGGATGAAGGCAAACACGTTGGCCTCCTGAATCCCCATGCCCATGCCCATGATGCGGCGGGCGATGGCAGCGGCATCCTGCCCTTCACCCTGGCGATCATTCCAGTCGGTCAGATTGGCAAAGCCCACGGCGGCATTGGTGCGCAGGGAGCCGGCGATGATGTCGAAGCCGGCAAACGCCGTGAAGTCCTGGATCTCCTCTTGGCCGATGAGTTGGGCGGACAGGGCGTCCCGCACTTGTTCGGTGCGTCCCAGGGCCGACACCGGCGGCAGCTGCGCCACCACCAGGGAAACCCCCTGGTCTTCCTGGGGCACCAGTCCCGTGGGCATGCGATCCAGCAGCCACACGGCACTGCCGGTGAAAACGGCAAACAGCACCAGCCCCAGCACCCACCGGCGCAGCAGGAAGGCCACCGTGGCCACGAAGGCCTCGGTGATGCGATCAAAGAGCCGGTTGAACAGGCGGAACGGGGCGCTGGGGGCGTGGGGCTGCTTGTCCAGCAGCAGGGCGCACATGGCCGGGGTGAGGGTGAGGGCGACGATACCCGAGATCACCACCGAGACGGCGATGGTCACCGCAAACTGGCGGTACAGTTCGCCGGTCAGCCCGCCGAGAAAGGCCACCGGTGCGAACACGGCCACCAGGACCAGGGTGGAGGCCACCACGGCGCCCGCCACCTGCTGCATGGTCTGGATCGAGGCCTCACGGGCCTTGAGGCCCTTTTCCGCCATCAGGCGTTCCACGTTTTCCATCACGATGATGGCGTTGTCCACCACGATACCGATGGCCAGCACCAGCCCGAACAGGGTCAGCAGGTTGACGGAAAACCCCAGTGCCTGCATGCCGGCGAAGGTGCCGATCAGGGACACGGGGATCGCCGCCACCGGGATCAGGGTGGCGCGCAGGTGCTGCAGGAACAGGAAGGTCACCAGGACCACCAGGGCCACGGCAATGAACAGGGTGATGAACACCTCGCGGATGGAGATCTCCACGAACTCGGTGGTGTCATAGGGAATATGGTAGGTCAGCCCTTCCGGGAAACGGTCCGAAAGCTCATCCAGCGCAGCCCGCACCGCCCGGGCCGTGTCCAGGGCATTGGCCCCGGGTTGCAGATAGATGCCCATGGGCACCGTGGGGCGGCCGTTATGGGTGGCGGAGAAGGCGTAGTTCTGCGCCCCCAGTTCCGCCCGGGCCACATCCCCCAGCCGCAGGGTGCTGCCGTCGGGCTGGGCGCGCAGGATGATGCGCTCGAATTCCGCCGGGTCCGCCAGCTGGCCGCGGGTGGTCACGGTGAAGGTGAAGGCCTGATCCACCGGGGCGGGTTCGGCGCCCAGGCGCCCGGCGGCGAACTGGGCATTCTGCTGCCGGATGGCGTTGGCCACGTCGGACGGGGTGAGATCGAACTGGGCCAGCTTGTCCGGCCGCAGCCAGATGCGCATGGAGTAGTCCTGAGCCCCGAACAGGGAAGCATCCCCCACGCCGGGTAGGCGCACCAGTTCATCCAGTACGTTGAGCAGGGCGTAATTGCTGATGAAGATGGGGTCGTAACGGCCGTCCGGGGAGCTGAGTACCGTCACCAGCAGGATGTTGGTGGAGCGAGCCTGCACCCGCACTCCCTGGTCACGCACCTGCTGGGGCAGGCGGGGCAGGGCGGCCTGAACCCGGTTGTTGACGTTGATGGCCGCCTGGTCCGGGTCCGTGCCCATCTCGAAGGTTACGGTGATCTGGATGGTGCCGGCATCGGTACTGGAGGACTCCATGTAGATCATGTTGTCCACCCCGTTGATCTCCTGCTCCAGGGGCGCCGCCACCGACTCCGACAGCACCTGGGCACTGGCGCCGGGGTAGCTGGCTTGGACCACGATCTGGGGCGGCACCACGTCCGGGTACTGTTCGATGGGCAGCGCCCGCAGCGAGGCCAGCCCCGCGACGATGATGATGATGGAGATGACGGACGAAAAGATCGGTCGATCGATAAAAAAACGCAGCATCACTGATCCCGTCCCTGAGCGTTCACGGGAGACACCTTGATGCCGTCACGCAGGCCCACGTGGCCGTTGATCACTAGGCGTTCGCCCGCGGACAGTCCGTCCAGGATCACCTGCCGGCCATCCACCAACGGTCCCAGGCGCACGTGCCGGGCACGGGCGGTATCGTCCTCGTCCACCAGGAAGACTCGGGGGCCGTCCCGGTCCTGGCTCACCGCGGTTGGATCGATCAGGAACACGTCCTTGAGCTCCTGCACCATGATGCGTACCCGCACGAACTGACCGGGGACCACCAGACGCTCAGGGTTGGGGAACACGGCACGGGCGGAGACGGTGCCGGTGCGGGGGTCGATGTTGCTGTCGGTGAAATCCACCTGGCCCGTGTGTTCATAAAGGCTGCCGTCGGGCAGCAGCAGCTGAACCTCGTGGCTCTGTACTGCTTCGCGTGTCATCATGGCCTGGCGGGCGGTGCGCTGGATGGCGGCATCCTGCTCCGGCAGGGAGAAGCGGACATGGGCGGGGTCATGCTGGGTCAGTGAGGTGAGCAGAGTACCCTGACTGATAAGGCTGCCCTCGGGCAGACTTTCCAGCTCCGTGGTCCCTTCGATGGGGGCTACCACCGTGGTGTAGCGCAGGTTGCGCTGGGCATCGGCCACCGAGGCGCGGGCGAGATCCAGGCGGGCGCGGGCCAGTTCCAGTTCCGACAGGGCCTGGTCCCGGTCCCGGGTGCTGACGACATTGCGCTGATACAGGTCGGAGATCCGGTTCCATTCCCGCTGGGCCTGATTCAGCCCGGCCTGGGCGTTGGCCTGCTCTGCCTCGGCCATCTTCAGGGCGATCTCATAGGGTTCGGGGTCGATGCGGAACAGCGGGGTCCCCTGACTGACCGCCTGGCCTTCCACATAGAGCCGTTCCTCCAGAATGCCCTCCACCCGGGCCCGCACTTCTACTTCCCGGGAGCCGCGTACCCGTCCGGCATAGTCGCCGCGGACCTTCACGTCTTCCGGCTCAAGGGCGTCGAGGGTCACCGGCGGTGGGGGCATGCCGCCGGCCCGGGGGGCGGCGGCTTCTTCGCCGTTGCCGCAGGCGGACAGCCACAGGGCGGCGAACAGGGTCGCGATCAGGCCGGCAACGGGCATGGCCCGGCGGGTCGGGGAGCGGGTGGGCATGGAGTGGATCTCCGGAAAGGGAAATTGCAAAATCACATACAGGCGTGTATGTATACTAAGTTCAAAATACTGACTGTCAAGTGCAAAATTCATGCGACGAACCAAAGAAGAAGCCGAACAGACCCGCGCCCTGCTGCTGGACGCGGCGGAAACAGTGTTCCTGGAAAAGGGCGTATCCCAATCCAGCCTGGAGGCCATTGCCCGCGAGGCGGGCATGACCCGGGGCGCTATCTACTGGCATTTCCGTGACAAAGCGGCGCTCTATGGGGCCATGCTGGACCGGGTACGACTGCCGCTGGAGCGGCTGCGGGATGAGTTCGTCCAGGAGCCGGGCGTGGATCCCGTCGAGGTCATCGAACGGCTTTGTCTTGCGGCGTTGGAGACATTGGCCGGTGATCCGCAGGTGCAGCGGGTGTACACCATCGTCTTTCACCGCCGGGAGCGGGAGGCGGACAATCAGGTCTGGCGGGATGCGGAACTGGAGGGGCGCCGTCGGGCGGCCCGAGTCATGCTGGAGTGCTTCCAGGCGGCCCAGGCGTCGGGACGTCTGCGCCCCGGAGTGACGCCGGAAATGGGACAGCTCACGCTGGAACTTTATTTCACCGGCCTGTTCTACGCCTGGTTGCTTGAACCGGAATACTTTGATCTTCTGAAGGATGCGCCCGCCATGATCCGGCGTATCCTTGATGGTCTGCTGCTCCCGCCCCGGTAGGTCGGGTTGCACTGCCCCGCCCCGTGGGGCGCCAACACACAGTCACCCAGCAGGGAGTTCACATGGAAACGCACCTCAAGGATCTCTGGCACCACCTCCACCATGATGAGGTGCTGGAAACCCTGGAGACCCATGAGCAGCAGGGCCTCACTGACCAGCAGGCCCGCGAGCGCCTGGAGACCTACGGCCCCAACACCCTGACCGCCGCCAGCCCCACCTCCTGGTTCAAGCGTCTGCTGCTGCAGTTTCACAATCCCCTGATCTACATTCTGCTCATCGCCACGGCCGTGACACTGGCATTGGGCGAATACATCGATTCCGCGGTCATTTTCGGCGTCGTCCTCATCAACGCCATCATCGGTTTCGTCCAGGAATCCAAGGCCGAGGACGCCATCCAGGCCCTTCGGGGCATGCTCTCCTCATCCGCCGCCGTCATCCGGGACGGCAATCGCATCACCATCGCCGCCGTCGATCTGGTGCCCGGTGACATCGTCCTACTGGCTTCCGGCGACAAGGTCCCCGCCGATCTGCGCCTCCTGTCCTCCCGGGACCTGCAGATCGACGAGTCCACCCTCACCGGCGAGTCGGTGCCGGTGGACAAGCAGCCCGGCAAACTGGTCCAGGATACGGTGCTGGCGGACCGTGCCAATATGGGCTTTGCCGGCACCTTGGTGACCTACGGCACCGGCCGGGGCGTGGTCATCGGCACCGGTGACCGCACCGAGACCGGTAAGATCGCCGGCATGATCAATGACGCCGTCAGCCTGGACACTCCGCTCACCCGCAAGATCAATGGCTTCAGCCGGATCCTGCTGTGGGTGATCCTGGTGCTGGCGGGCATTACCTTCGGTGTGGGCCTGCTCTATGGCCAGCACTGGGTGGACACCTTCATCGCCGCCGTGGCCCTGGCGGTGGCCGCCATCCCCGAGGGTCTGCCGGCGGTGGTCACCATCACCCTGGCCATCGGTGTGCGCCGCATGGCCCTGCGCAACGCCATCATCCGCAAGTTGCCGGCGGTGGAGACCCTGGGGTCCACCACCGTGATCTGCTCCGACAAGACCGGCACCTTGACCGAGAACCAGATGACGGTGCAGCGAATCATCGCCGGTGATACGGCGTTTGAACTCACCGGCGGCGGCTATGATCCCGACGGTCGAATCCTGCAGGACGGCAGTCCGGTGGAAGCCCCCGCCACCCGTCATCAGGCCCTTCATCACTGCCTGCTGGCCGGCCTCTTGAGCAATGACAGTGAACTGGTGGAACAGGACGGGCGCTGGACCGTGCATGGTGACCCCACCGAAGGGGCGCTGATCGCCAGCGCCCTCAAGGCGGGGTTCGACCGTCACGACATGCGCCGCCGGCTGCATCGGGTCGATGCCATTCCCTTCGAGTCGGATCGCCAGTACATGGCCACGCTCCATCGCCACGATGAGGGCCATCGGGTCTACATGAAGGGCTCGGCGGAGCGGGTGATCGCCCATTGCGACCGGGCCATGAACGCCGAAGGAGAGCGGGTGCCGATGGATCAGGGACGCCTGCAGGAACAGGCGGAGGCGTTGGCGGCTCAGGGCTTGCGGGTGCTGGCCTTCGCCATGCGTGAGACGGACGCGAGCAATCTGGATGTCCCCGATCCGGGCAAGGCCGAGGATCGGCTGATCTTCCTGGGGTTGCAGGCCATGATCGATCCGCCCCGGGAAGAGGTGATCCATTCCGTGGCGCTGTGCCGCAAGGCCGGCATCCGGGTGAAGATGATTACCGGTGACCATGCCCTGACCGCCCGTGCCATTGCCGAGCGCATCGGCATCATTCGGGATGGAGAAAAGGATCAGCGACGGGCACTGACGGGGCGCCAGCTGGCGGAGATGCAGCCGGATGAATTGAGCAAGGCCGCCGAGGAGGTGTCGGTCTTTGCCCGGGTGGCGCCGGAGCAGAAGCTGCGGCTGGTGGAGGCACTGCAGGCCCGGGGCCATGTGGTGGCCATGACCGGCGACGGCGTCAATGACGCACCGGCCCTCAAGCGCGCCGATATCGGCATCGCCATGGGGATCAACGGGACCGAAGTCTCCCGCGATGCCTCGGACATGGTGCTGGCGGACGACAACTTCAGTTCCATTGAGGCGGCGGTGGAGGAAGGGCGCAACGTCTTCGACAACCTGATCAAGTTCATTACCTGGATCCTGCCCACCAACCTAGGGCAGGGCTTGGTGATCATGGTGGCCATCCTGCTGGGCCTGACCCTGCCGGTATTGCCGGTGCAGGCCCTGTGGCTGAACATGACCACGGCAGTCTTCCTGGGCCTGATGCTGGCCTTCGAACCCCGGGAGCCGGGGATCATGACCCGGGCACCTCGCCTGCCCGATGCACCGATCCTGAGCTGGGAGATCATCGGACGGATCTTCTCGGTCAGTGCCCTGCTGCTGCTGGGGGCGTTTGGCCTGTTCCAGTGGTCACTGTCGCAGGGAGCCGGCATCGAAGAGGCCCGGACTCTGGCAGTGAGCCTGTTCGTGGTGGTGCAGAGTTTCTTCCTGCTCAATTGTCGCTCGCTCACCCGCAGCGTGTTCCGCACCCATCCCTTCTCCAATCCCTGGATCTGGTGGGGGATCGGGGCGATGTGGGTGGCCCAACTCCTGTTCGTCTACACGCCGCTCATGAACCTGCTGTTCCAGAGCGCGCCGCTGTCCCTGCAGCACTGGGGCCTGATCCTGGCCTACGGGGTCTTCGTGCTGCTGGTGGTGGAACTGGAGAAGGGGCTCTGGCGTTGGCGCAAGCGGACGGAGTGACCGGTCAGCGGCTGGATCTGAGCCACTCCCCGAACCGCCGCAGCACCCGGCTGCTCTCCGGGGTCGGCCGGACATTGGCCAGCAGGCCATCGATCTGCCGTCCCTGTTCCGCCAGCCGGTCCCGGTAATGCATGACGTAATGGGGGGTGATGCGTTCATCGAATTCCGGATGAAACTGCAGCCCCCACGCGCATCCGTTCACCACGAACCCTTGGTGGGGCTCCATGTCGCTTTCGCCCAGGGCCATGGCGCCGGGCGGCAGTGTGAGCACCGACTGGCTGTGGCTGACCTGGCCGTAAAACCGGCCCGGCAGCACCGAGAACAGGGGATCTTCGGCGGCCTCGGCGCGGAGTCGGATCTCCACCGTGCCCACCTCGATCCCCCGGGGATTCCAGTCCACCCGGCCGCCCAGGGCGTGGGCCAGGATCTGGTGGCCGAAGCAGATCCCCAGGGTTGGCACCCTGGCTGATACCGCCTGCGTCAGCCAGTCGGCGGTCTGCCGGATCCAGGGATCGGCTTCCGTGACCATGGCCCCGGAGCCGGTAATGACGACGCCGGTAATGTCATCCGGTGCCGGCAGGGGATCACCCGCCGGTACATCCACCACCTTCGCCTGGGCCAGGGGCCAGTCCATGCCGTCGGCAATCCAGTCTTCGTAATCCCCGGGAAAGTCCTGAAGAGAGTCGACCTTGGTGCCGGTCTTGATGATGAGCAGTGTGTCCATGTGGCCTCTCGTTATGCGTCCGCTATGCAGGAAGTCAGGAGATTACTCCAGAAAGCTGCGGTGCATCAAAACCCCCTGCCGGAGGGGCTTTTATCTGCCACCGTATTCTCCGGAGTTTAACCCCCAACGCGCCATCCCTCGTTGGAGCGAACTCTTGGTAGAATTGGCTAAACTTGGCAATTCAGGCTGCGAAAGATCAAGCCGAATGGTTTTTTTAACTGGTCAGTCAGCATTGAAATGCAGTTCCAACGGCAGGTCGAGGAGCGCAGGCTGTTTACCGTCAAATGGAAGTTAAGCTATTGACCTGGCAATCGAAAGACTTTGATTGAAAATTTCAAGTCATCGGCTTTGTTTATTTATAATGGAAAACAATCATACTTGTTTGATTGCCGGTTTAATGAATCGAGGATTCGGACGTGGCCGCTACCAACTTCAAGACTGAGAACAACACCTTCAGAAAACTGATCGGCAATGGTTTGACTTACCGCATTCCACGCTTCCAGCGCGACTACAGTTGGACCAGCGACGAATGGGAGGATTTGTGGGTGGATATCCTTGCCATGTTGCAGGCCGATGGCGATGCCTCGCATTACATGGGCTACCTCGTCCTGCAATCTGCCGATGACAAGTCTTTCGATGTGATCGATGGCCAGCAGCGCCTCACTACCATCAGCCTCATCGTGCTGGCGGTGCTCAAGAATATCCAACGGCTTATCGATTCAGGCAACGAAGCTGAAGCAAATGCCCAGCGACTGAATCAGATTCGGCAAACCTATGTCGGCTATCTCGACCCCGTCACGCTTATCGCACGTCCCAAGCTCACGCTCAACCGCAACAATAATAATTATTTCCAGACTTATTTGGTGCCGCTCGGGCATTTGCCCCAGCGCGGATTTCGTGCGTCGGAACATCTACTGCGCAAGGCGTTCGAATGGTTCGACAAACAGATCGCCGTCTATTTGAAGGCTAGCACGGGCGATGAAGGCAAGCGGCTGGCACAACTGATCGAAGACATCAGCGACCGTTTGTTTTTTACCGTCATCACCGTTACCGATGAACTCAATGCGTACAAGGTATTCGAGACGCTGAATGCCCGCGGTGTGCGCCTTTCAGCCACCGACCTTCTCAAGAACTATCTTTTCTCCGTACTCGACCGTGGCGGTGAATCCGACCATGAGCTGCACAGCCTGGAAGAGCGCTGGGAAAATATCGTAGGTCGTTTGCAATCGGAGAATTTCCCGGATTTCCTGCGCGTGCATTGGAACAGCCGACACAACTTTGCGCGACAGGCCGATTTGTTCAAGACCATTCGTGCCAAGGTTGCAAACCGGGAAAGTGTTTTCCAATTACTACGGAATATGGAAGCGGATCTTGATACCTATCTTGCGCTGTCCTCACCGGAAGCCTCGGAGTGGCCGCAGGACGACAAGCAGCTGGCCGGCGTGCTTAAGACCTTCCGCGTGAGGCAACCATTTTCGCTGCTTCTGGCAGGGCGGCGCGCCCTCGACGCCGCCGATTTCACCGGCCTGTTGCGCGCTACGATGGTGATTTCTCTGCGCTACAACGTCATTGGCGCTTACAGCACCGCCGAGCAGGAGCGCACCTACAATGCAGTGGCCGAACGCTTGGCTAAAGGTGAATTGAATCAACTGGGTCCAGTATTGCAGGCCATGCGTGGTATTTATGTGGAAGACAGAAATTTCCGTACCGCATTTGCCGAGAAGTCAATCCGAACCACGGATTCACGCAACAACCGCGTGGTGCGTTTCATCCTGTGCGCGCTGGAAAAAAACCTGTCTGGGCAGGATCACAGCTTTACCAGCGACGCTTTCAACATCGAACATGTCCTGCCTCAGAACGCCCCGGATGGCTGGGGTAGCTTCAGCAATGAGGAGGCCAATAATCTTGTTTATCGATTAGGCAATATGACCTTGATGCAATCCGGTGCCAACCGTGATGCAGGAACGTCGGAATACGTAGCCAAGCATACCAGCTATGAACAAAGCGGTTTTGAAATCACCAAGAAAATGGCAAAGGACAACACCGAATGGACGCCCGAGCGCATCGCCGCGCGACAGGTCTGGATGGCTGATCAGGCCACTTCCATCTGGCGCATTGCGCAACTGAGTTGAGCCGGATTATTTGATCACGGTCAATCAGCAAAAACTCGAACTCACCTGGATCGGGAAGGAGAAGTACTGAACGCCATCAGCGGCCGCCGTAAGCTGAATCCCTCACCAGCTTGGGGCGCTTGCCGCGCACCGGGGCAGGCCGGGGAGATCACGCCCGATCCAGGCTCTTGCGCAGGTCCTCCAGCCGCTTCACCGACACCTTCTCCACCGTCCCCAGTTCCTGGGCAAACAGGGACACCCGCAATTCCTCGATCAGCCAGCGGTAGCGCGACCACTCGCCGCCGGTGCGTCCGGCCGCCCGGCGGGCCTTGCAGTCCTCCCACAGGGGTTCCACATCCACCCGGGCGCGCCGGTCCTTGTCCGGGGCATGGTCCAGTCGTTCCATGCGCCGTTCGATGGCCGCCAGATAGCGGGGGTAGTGCGCCAGCCGCTCCGGCGGGGTCTCCAGCAGGCAGTGGGGATGGACCAGATGATCCAGCTGGTCCCGGATATCCCCTGCCGCCTCCACCCAGGACAGGGGCAGGGCGCCCTTGAGGCGGGCACGGATGCGCTGATAGGCGCTCAGGATCTCGCCCGTCAGGGCGCACAGGGCATTGGCCGTCGCTACCAGTTCGCCCCGGCCCGCCTCCAGGCGTTGCTGAAAGCCTTCCGCGTCCACGGGCCAGGGCGCGGCCATGAACACCCGCTCCACCGCCGCAAACACCAGGTCATCCTTGAGGACTTCGCAGCGATCCACGGGGTTGTACTGCAGGCACAGGCGCTGGATGTCCGGCAGGCTCCGGTACAGGTACTTCACCGGCTCCCTCACCCCCAGCATGAACAGGCGTCGCAGGCCGGCACGATGGATCTGTCTGGCCCGGGCGGGACTGTCCGCCAGGATCAGGGCCACGCTGTCGCCCCGGTCCTCCAGGGCCGGATAGCCCCGCAGGGTGGCGCCGTGTTGTTGAAACTCCACGAAGTCCGCCAAGGGGCCGAAATCCCAGTCGGTCAGACCTTCCCGTTCCCTGTCCTCGGGTCGGTGGGCCTCGAAGCTCTCCACCGCCCGTCCGGAGAGTTGGTCCTTCAGGGCCTGCAGGTCCCGGCCGCTTACCAGGGTCTTGCCCTGGGCATCCACCACCTGGTAGCGCAGTTGCAGATGGGGTTCCAGGCGATCCGGCTGCCATTGGTCGAGGGGGACATCGGTGCCGGTGATCTGGCGCAGGACCCGGGTCAGGGCCGGGATCAGCTCGCCCTCAGGTTCTCCCAGCCGGGCCAGGGCCGCCCGGGCAAACTCCGGGGCCGGCACGAAATGGCGTCGCAGGGATTTGGGCAGGGTCTTGATCAGGGCGGCGAGCTTTTCCTCCAGCAGACCCGGCACCAGCCAGTCCCCCAGCGTCGGGTCCAGGGCATTGAGGGCGGCCAGGGGGAGGGTGAGGGTGACCCCGTCCGCCTCATGGCCCGGCTCGAAACGGTAGCTCAGGGGCAGTCGCAGCCCCGCGCTCTCCAGCACGTCCGGGAAGCGCTCGCCGCTCAGGTCCGGGGCCTGTCGCTGCAGCAGGATGTCCCGGTCCAGGCGCAGTATCGCCGGGTTGCCCCGCTCCGCCTGCTTGCGCCAGCGTTCAAAGCCCGCGCCGTCATGGACTTCGGCCGGCAGGCGGCTGTCGTAAAAATCGTAGAGCACCTGTTCGTCCGCCAGCAGGTCCCGGCGCCGCCCGCGGGCCTCCAGATCCTCGATCTCCCGGGTCAGGGCCTGATTGTGGGCCAGGGCCGGGGCACGGCTGCGCAGCCGACCCGCCACCAGACCCTCGCGGATGAACACCCGACGGGCATCTTCCGGGTCTACCCGACCGTAGTTCACCTTGCGCTTGGGATTGACGATCAGACCGAACAGGGTCACCCGGTCCCAGGCCGCTACCGTGCCCCGGCGGGGTTCGAAGTGCGGCTCGTAGTAATGGTGCTTGAGCTGGTGGCCCGCCACCGATTCCAGCCACTCCGGACGGATGGCGGCACATTCCCGGGCGTAGACCCGGGTGGTTTCGGCGATTTCGGCGGCCATGACCCAGGCCGGGGCACCCTTGAACAGCCCGGAGGCGGGGTGGATGTGAAATCGCCGGTTGCGGGCACCCAGGTAGTCGTTCTTCTCCGTCCGGGTCCCGATCTGGGTCATCAGGCCGGTGAGCAGGGACCGGTGGATGGCCGCCGGCTCGGCCGGTTCCTGGTTCTCCTTCAGGTCCATTTCCCGCAGGCTCCGGCGCAGTTGGCCGTGCAGGTCCTGCCATTCCCGCATGCGGATGAAGGACAAAAAATGCTCCCGGCACCAGGCCCGCAGCTTGGCCTTGGACAGATGGCGGGACTGTTCCCGCCAGGCGGCCCAGAGCTTCAGGTAACCCAAAAAATCAGAACCCGGCTCCCGAAATCGGGCGTGGGCTTCGTCGGCGGCCTGGCGTTTCTCGGCGGGGCGTTCCCTCGGGTCCTGGAGGGCCAAAAAGGCTACGATCAAGGTCACTTCCGCCAGGGCCTGTTCCCGGCTTGCCGCCAGCAGCATGGCGCCCAGCGTCGGGTCCACCGGCAACCGGGCCAGTTGTCGGCCCGTCTGGGTGATGCGATGAGCGCCGTCCACTGCCTGCAGGATCTGCAGCAGTTTGAAGCCGTCCCGGATCAGGCGCGAGTCCGGTGGGTCCACGAAGGGGAAGTCCTCCGGATCACCCAGGTTCAGGTGGGCCATCTGCAGGATCACCGAGGCCAGGTTGGTGCGCAGGATCTCCGGGTCCGTGTACGCCGGGCGAAGCTGGAAGTCTTCTTCGCCGTAGAGGCGGATGCAGATCCCCGGTCCCAGGCGACCGCAGCGGCCGGCCCGCTGGCTGGCGGAGGCCTGGGACACCGGCTCCAGGGACAAGCGCTGGATGCGGGAGCGCCAGGCATAGCGGGCGATGCGGGCCAGCCCCGAGTCGATCACGTAACGGATGCCCGGCACGGTGAGGGCGGTTTCGGCCACGTTGGTGGCCAGCACCACCCGACGGCCGGTATGGGGGGCAAAGACCCGATTCTGTTCCGACGCCGACAGCCGGGCATAGAGGGGCAGGATCTCCGTGTGCCGGGGGTGGTGCTTGCGCAGGGCCTCGGCGGCCTCGCGGATCTCCCGCTCCCCGGGCAGGAAGACCAGGATGTCGCCGGGGCCGGCCTGGGCCAGTTCATCCACCGCCGCCAGCAGGGCCTCGTTCAGGTCCCGCTCGGTGTCGGCGTCATCCTCGCCGGTGACCGGGCGGTAGCGGATCTCCACCGGGTAGGTGCGGCCGGGCACTTCGTAGATCGGGGCATCGGTGAAGTGGCGGGCGATGCGTTCCGGGTCCAGGGTGGCGGAGGTGATGATGAGCTTGAGGTCGGGGCGCCGGGGCAGCAGGCGCTTGAGATAGCCCAGCAGGAAGTCGATGTTGAGGCTGCGTTCGTGGGCCTCGTCGATGATGAGGGTGTCGTAGGCGCTCAGCAGCGGGTCCGAGCGCAGTTCCGCCAGCAGGATGCCGTCGGTCATGAGCTTGACCAGGGTGCTGGGACCGACATGGTCGGAGAAGCGCACCTTGAAACCCACCTGCTCGCCCAGGGGGCTTTTCAGTTCTTCGGCGATACGGCTCGCTACCGAGCGGGCGGCGATGCGCCGGGGCTGGGTGTGGCCGATGAGGCCGTCGGTCCCTCGGCCCAGTGCCAGACAGATCTTGGGCAGCTGGGTGGTCTTGCCCGAACCGGTCTCGCCGCAGATCACCACCACCTGATGGGTCTGGATCAGGCGGCCGATCTCGTCTCTATGAGCACTGACGGGCAGGTCATCGGGAAAATCGAGGTTGGAATGGAGCATGCGATTTCGGGGGCGGGATGCTGACGCCTTCAGGCGTCGGGCACCCGCACCATGATGGTCTGGACCTGGTTGGCGTGCAGGCGTTCACGCATCCGGTTCAGGTTGTCCAGATCCGTGAACGGTCCTACCTGTACCCGGTGCCAGGTATCGCCGTTTACAGACACCTGCTGGATACGGGCCTCCACCCCCATCAGGGCCAGGCTGGCCCGCAGGCGGTCCGCCTCCTGCTGGGCCCGGAATGAGCCGGCCTGCAACAGGTAACGACCGGGCTGCTGCACCGGGGTCGGTGGGGGCGGCGGACCGCCGGGGGCGGTGCGGGGCTGGACCTGGGGTTCCGGGACCACCACTTCCAGTTCCGGCAGCAGGGTATAGAAATCGAACCGGGGCCGAGGCGCCTCCTCCACCGGCTTCTGGGCCGGTGCCGGGGCTGCTGGTCGAGGCTGTTGCAGCGGCTGCTGCAAGGGCTGTTGCTGGATCTGGGGCGCCGCCACCGTCGTCGTGGTGGTCGGTGCGTCGCGCTGGGTCTGCAGATAGACCACCGCGGCAGCGAACAGACCCACCGCCAGGCCGGCCGCGCCCCAGACCCAGCCGGGCAGAGGTGCTCTTTCTTCCGCCTGCCGGCGGCGGCTGGCCTGGCGCCGGGAGCTGCGGGCCATTACATCTCCTCGGGCGCGGATACGCCCAACAGCGTGAGACCGTTGGCCAGTACCTGGCGCACGGCCAGGATCAGGTTGAGGCGGGCATCGCGCAGGTCGGCATCGTCCACCAGGAACTGATGGGCGTTGTAGTAGGTGTGGAAGTCATTGGCCAGATCCCGCAGGTAGTTGGCCACCTGGTGGGGTTCTTCCGCCAGGGCGGCCGCTTCCACCAACTCGGGATAGTGGGCCAGGCTGCTGAGCAGGGCGGATTCATGATCCTCCGTCAGACGATCCAGGCGGGCGTGGCCGTTGACCGGATCATGACTCAGGCCCTTGGCCTGCATCTGCCGCAGCACGCTGCATACCCGGGCATGGGCATACTGGATGTAGTACACCGGGTTGTCGGCGGATTGGGACTTGGCCAGATCCAGGTCGAAGTCCAGGTGCTGTTCGCAGCGGCGCATGACATAGAAGAACCGGGCGGCATCGTTGCCCACTTCTTCGCGCAGTTCCCGCAGGGTGACGAAGCTGCCGGAGCGGGTGGACATCTGCACCCGCTCGCCGCCCCGGTAGAGGATGGCGAACTGTACCAGCAGCACGTCCAGACGGGCATCGTCCCGGCCCATGGCATGCAGCGCCGCCTTTACCCGGGGCACGTAGCCGTGGTGATCGGCGCCCCAGACATCGATGACCCGATCATAGCCGCGGTCGAACTTGTCCATGTGATAGGCGATGTCGGAGGCAAAATAGGTGGTCTGGCCGTTGTCTCGCTGGACCACCCGATCCTTCTCGTCGCCGTATTCGGTGGAGCGGAACCACAGGGCGCCGTCCTTTTCATACAGGGCGCCCTTATCCCGCAGCTGTTCCAGGGCCTTGTTGACGGCCCCCTTGTCGGTGAGGGAGCGCTCCGAATACCAGGTCTCGTAGGTGACGCCGAATTCCGCCAGATCGTCACGGATATCATCCAGAATGACGTTCAGGCCCAGTTCGAAGACGTAGCGGTAGCGGTTGTCGCCAAGCAACGCCTTGGCCCGGTGGATGACCGCATCGATGTATGCTTCCTTGTCGCCGCCATCCGGCTCGTCCGGCGGCAGCCTGTCCATCAGGGCCTCGGTGGTGACGGCGTAGTCCTGGCCGTGTTCCTGGAACAGGGTGTCGGCGATGTCACGGACATAGTCGCCGCGATAGGCGTTGGTGGGAAAGTGGAACTTCACCCCACAGCGCTCCAGGTAACGCAGCCAGACGCTGGTGCCGAGGATGTCCATCTGTCGGCCGGCATCGTTGACGTAGTACTCCCGGTGCACATCAAAGCCCACGCTCTCCAGCAGATCCGCCACCGCCGCACCGTAGGCGGCGCCGCGGCCATGGCCCACGTGGAGGGGGCCGGTGGGATTGGCGGACACGAATTCCACCTGCACCTTCTTGCCGGCACCCAGCCGGCTGCGACCGTAGGCGTCACCGGCTTCCAGTACCTGGGTGATTACCGTCAGGCGGGCGCCGCGGCTGATGAACAGGTTGATGAAGCCGGGACCGGCGATCTCCACCTTGTCCAGGATGTCCGACTCGGGCAGGTGGTCGATGATCAGCTGCGCCACCTCCCGTGGCTTGCGTCCCAGGGGCTTGGCCAGCTGCAGGGCCAGATTGGTGGCAAAATCACCGTGGGCCTTGTCCCGGGTGCGCGTCAATTGAACCTCCACCTTCATCTCGGCGGGCAGACTGCCGTTGCCGGTCAGGGTGTGGAGGGATTGTTCGAGCAGGGCCTGTAATTGAGGTTTCAAGGTTTCGGTATCCGAAGAAGAGCGAACGGCGGGGAACATCTGAACGAGGGCAGATTCTATCGGGAATGGCAAGGGGGGTGAATACCCTTGCCGGGATGCGGGACGGGATGATGGGTCGGAATGACGGGGAGGGGCGGTCGTTCATTGCAGATCCACCGGATCCACATCCACGGACCATCTGACCTTTTTGGCCCCCGGTAATCGGGCCAGTCCGGGCAGCCAGCCCGCCAGGGCCCGCTGCAGATCCTGCCGCCGCTGTGCCTGCAGCAGCAGATGCGCCCGATATCGACCTGCCTTGCGCTCCATGGGGGCCGGGGCCGGCCCCCATGCCTGCACCCCTTTGGGGGTTCCCGACTCCAGGGCTTGGCGGGCGGTCTCCAGAAACACCTGGGGCGCTTCGGCCGCCGTGGCTTCCGCCCTGAGCAGCGCCAGCGCCGCATAGGGGGGTAGCCGGGCCTCCCGGCGCTCCGCCAGTGCCGCCCGTGCAAAGGCCCCGTAGCCGGCGCCCAGCAGGGTCAACAGCAGCGGATGTTCCGGGTGATGGGTCTGAATCAACACTTCGCCGGGTCGGGTTCCGCGCCCGGCCCGTCCGGCCACCTGGACGATGGTCTGGGCCAGCCGCTCCACTGCCCGGAAGTCGGCACTGAACAGCCCCTGATCCGCCTCCAGGATGGCCGCCAGGGTCACGTTGGGAAAATCATGGCCCTTGGCCAGCATCTGTGTCCCCACCAGGATCCGGTGCCGGCCACTGCGCACCCCCTCCAGTACTGTTTCCAGAGACCCCTTGCGTCGGGTGCTGTCCCGGTCGATGCGCACCACGGGGTAAGCAGGAAAATGTCGGCGCAGGGCCTGTTCCACCCGTTCGGTCCCCTGGCCCCGGCCGGCCAGGGGGCGGCTGCAGTCCGGGCATTGGCCGGGCACGCCGCTTTCATGGCCGCAGTGATGGCAGCGCAGGCGACGGGCACCGGCATGCCAGGTCATGCGGGCGTCGCAGCGATGGCAGTCGGCCACCCAGCCGCATTCGTGGCAGATCAGGGCCGGGGCATAGCCGCGTCGGTTGAGGAACAGCAGCACCTGACCATCGTCTTCCAGGTGTTGCTGCATGCGGTCCAGCAAGGGGACGGACAGGCCTTCATCCATGAACTGGCTGCGCACGTCCAGCAGCTTCAGGCGCGGCGCCGAGGCGCCACCGGCCCGGCCGGGCAGGGACAGGTGCCGGTACTGCCCGCGCTCCACGTTGGCCAGGCTCTCCAGGGCCGGGGTGGCCGACCCCAGTACCACCGGCACCTGTTCCCGATGGGCGCGCATCACCGCCAGGTCCCGGGCGTGATAGCGGAAGCCGTCCTGTTGCTTCAGGGAGGGATCATGTTCCTCGTCGACGATGATGAGACCCGGGCGTGCCCAGGGCACGAAGACCGCCGAGCGGGTGCCGATGATGACACCGGCCTCGCCGCTACGGGCCGAGAGCCAGGCGCAGTGACGCTCGCCGTCGCTCAGGCCGGAGTGGAGCACCGCAATGGGGACATCCAGACGGTCCCGGAAACGGGCCAGCAGTTGAGGGGTGAGAGCGATCTCGGGCACCAGTACCAGGCACTGGCGTCCGCTCGCCAGCACCTGCCGGATCACCTGCAGATAGACCTCGGTCTTGCCGCTGCCGGTGACACCCTCCAGCAGATGGCAGGTGAACCGGCCCAGGGTTGCAGCGATGGTATCCACCGCCTGTTGCTGGGCGGCATTGAGTTCAGGCGCCGGTGCCATGGACGTCTCCGGCGGGCTCAGGCAGGGGCGGCTGCGGATCTCTGCCAATCCCTTGTCCACCAGCGCCTTGAGGGACTGGCGAGGATCGGTGTCCTGGTGTTCCCTGAGCCGTTCCAGGTTCAGGCCCTCGGGAGCGTCCTGCAACAGGTGCAGCAAGGCCGCCTGGCGGGGTGCGCGGGTGAGGGTGGCCGGGTCGGTGCGACGTCCGGTCTCGGTCGGGATACCATACTCGATGCCCCGGGCCTCGGCGGGCTTGCCCTGGCGCAGGCTCAAGGGCAGGGCGGCGGCCATCACCTCGCCCAGGGGATGCTGATAGTAGTCGGCGGCCCAGGTGAGCAGGTTCAGCAGCGGAGCATCCAAGAGCGGCGCGGCATCCAGGGTGGCCTTGATGGGGCGCAGCCGGTGAGACGGTATGTCGGACTCCCGGCTGTGACCGATGACCAGGCCCACCACCTGGCGTCGTCCGAAGGGCACCCGCACGCGGGCGCCGATGGCGGACAGGCCGGCTTCATCGGGAGCGGGCAGGTAGTCGAAACACCCATGCACGGGGGTGGGGACGGCGACACGGAGGATGGTGGGCGCAGAGGACTGGGGCATGGTGGCGAATGATGCCACATCCATCCGAGGATAAAGCCCCTCTCCCCTTGCGGGAGAGGGATTGGGGTGAGGGGGGGTAAAACGAAAAAAGCCCGGCGATGACGCCGGGCCTTGTCACGGTCCTTCGTGGGAGCAGGATTAACCGATTTCCTTGATGCCGGAGATCAGTGCGCTGGCGGCCTTCTGGCCGTCGCCGTACAGCATGCGGGTGTTGTCGGCGAAGAACAGGTGGTTCTCCACGCCGGAGAAGCCGGCACCCTTGCCACGCTTGATGACGATGACGTTCTTGGCCTGGTCCGCATTCAGGATCGGCATGCCGTAGATCGGGCTTTCCGGGTTGGAGCGGGCCACCGGGTTCACCACGTCGTTGGCACCGATGACGATGGCCACGTCGGCGGTCTTGAACTCGCTGTTGATTTCATCCAGGTCGTAGATGATGTCGTAGGGCACACCGGCCTCGGCCAGCAGCACGTTCATGTGGCCGGGCATGCGGCCCGCCACCGGGTGAATGGCGAACTTCACCGTCACGCCCCGCTCCTGCAGCAACTGGGTCAGTTCCCAGATCTTGTGCTGGGCCTGGGCCACGGCCATGCCGTAACCGGGGACGATGATCACCTTGTCGGCAAACGCCATCATCACACCGGCGTCGGAGGCCTCGATCTCCTTCATGGTGCCGGTCACTTCGGACTGATCACCACCGCCGGTTTCGCCGAAGTGGCTGAACAGCACGTTGGAGATGGGACGGTTCATGGCCTTGGCCATCAGCTGGGTCAGCAGGGTACCGGCGGCACCCACCACGATACCGGCAATCATCAGCGCGGCATTGTCCAGCACCAGACCCTTCAGGCCCACGGCCAGACCGGTGAGGGCGTTGTACAGGGAGATCACCACCGGCATGTCCGCGCCGCCGATGGGCAGGGTCATGAGGATGCCGAAGGCCAGGGCCAGCAGCAGGAACACGGTCAGCAGGGCACCGTTCACCTGGGCACCGCTGAAGCTGATGATGATGCCCAGCAGCACGGTGGCGCCGAGCACGCCCAGGTTGATCTTCTGCTGCATGTCAAAGCGCAGGGACTTGGTGATCAGGCCCTGCAGCTTGGCAAAGGCGATCAGGGAGCCGGAGAAGGCCACGGCGCCGATGATCACACCCACCACCGCGATGAACTGGATGGCCCAGCTCAGTTCGTAGGAACCCATCAGAGCCACGATGCCGATACCGGCGGCCGCGCCGCCGCCCATGCCGTTGTACAGGGCGATCATCTGCGGCATGTCGGTCATGGCGACGCGTTTGCCGGTGTACCAGGCCAGACCACCGCCGATACCGATACCCAGGATGATCAGCAGGTAGTTGATGAAGCCCCGTACTTCAGGGTGCAGGAAGGTGACCAGCGTGGCGATGACCATGCCCCAGCCGGCCCAGACGATCCCGCGACGAGCGGTGACTGGCGAGGCCATCTGCTTGAGGCCGACGATGAACAGCACCGCCGCCGCAAAGTAGGCTACGTTGATGATGAAACCCATTTACTTGGCCCCCTTGCTGGACTTGAACATCTCGAGCATGCGCTCGGTCACCACGTAACCACCCACGGCGTTACCGGCGGCCAGGATCACGGCAATGAAACCCACCCACATCTGGGCAGTGGTTTCGGCATGGCCCAGGGCCACCATGGTACCCACCAGCACGATGCCGTGGATGAAGTTGGAACCGGACATCAGTGGCGTGTGCAGGATCACCGGCACCTTGGAAATGACCTCGTAGCCGGTAAAGGCGGCGAGCATGAAGATGTAGAGTGCAACAAAACCCTCGATCACTTTTGATCTCCTTCCACAAGGCTGCGGGTTGCGTCGTGCTTGATCTCACCGTCGTGGGTCAGACAGCTCTTGGCAATGATCTCGTCGTTCCAGTCCAGGTTCAGCTTGCCGTCGGCGAGCATGGGGGACAAGAAGTTGAGCAGGTTCTTGGCGTACATTTCGCTGGCGTGCAGCGGCACCTGACTGGGCACGTTCAGGGGGCCGTGAATGGTCACGTTGCCCTTGGTGACGGTCTTGCCGGGCTTGGTCAACTCGCAGTTGCCGCCGCCTTCGGCGGCCAGGTCGATGATGACCGCGCCGGGCTTCATGCCGTCCACCATCTTCTGGGGAATCAGCATGGGGGAGGGGCGGCCGGGAATGGCGGCGGTGGTGATCAGCACGTCACACTGGCTGATGAACTTGGCCAGGGCCTCCTGCTGCTTCGCCTTTTCCTCGTCGGTCAGTTCGCGGGCATAGCCGCCTTCCCCTTCCGCCTTCACGCCCAAGTCCAGGAATTTGGCGCCGAGGGATTCCACCTGCTCCTTGGTGGCGGAGCGCACGTCATAGGCCTCGACGATGGCGCCCAGCCGGCGAGCGGTGGCAATGGCCTGCAGGCCGGCCACACCGGCACCGATCACCAGCACCTTGGACGGACGGATGGTGCCGGCCGCGGTGGTGAGCATGGGGAAGAAACGGCAGGACAGATCCGAGCCCATGATGGCGGCCTTGTACCCGGCCACGGCGGCCTGGGAGGACAGGGCATCCATGCTCTGGGCACGGGAGATGCGGGGGATGAGTTCCATGGCGAAGCTGGTGATCTTCTTCTTCTGCATCGCCTTGACCACGTCCGTGTTCTTGTGGGCATGGAAGAAGCCGATGAGGGTGGCCCCATCCTTCATCATGTTCACTTCTTCCTGGGTGGGCGGCGCCACCTTGACGACGATGTCGGCTTCCGACATCAGGGCCTTGGCATCGTCCACCACGCGGGTGTCCGCGTAGGCGTCATCGGGAAACTGAGCGTTTTGCCCGGCACCCTTCTGAATCACCACTTCAAGGCCCAGCTTGGTGAAGCGCGCGGCGACTGTGGGGTCCAGTGCGACGCGCCGCTCGCCCTGGGCGGTCTCTTTGGGTACGGCTATCTTGATCGGCATGGCTTGACTCCGTCTGCCCGTGCAGGGGTAATGGCCGGATGACGACCGATCCTGACGATGAGGACTGCAACGGTTGTTTGGGTGGATGCGAACCAGTCGGGCACCGTCCCAAGGGGGGATGCCCAAAAACAGGGCATGGTAGCGGAATTTATCCGCCCTTTGAACATCCAATGTCGGTCATGGTGTCATCCGGGTACGAAAAATCGTGTCGGGCGCTGCCGAACAAGGGGACTCAGGTCAACGAATCAACGGCTTGATAATTGCTTTCTGGGTCCGTTTGCGGCAGAGTCGGGCGGTGCCGGTATAACCTCCCGAGGGTAAAGGGGTGTACGAGTTCGGTCAGCAGGTACTGCGAACTGACGCATCGGGCATGCCGATGGAATGGATCGACTATCAGCAGGCGGTGCGGCTCTACCACGCTGGGCAGGTGGCCTACGCCTGCGGCTCCCTGTTGTATCGGATCCGCGGCGGCATCAATGCCCGTACCGGCCGGCGCAGCCTGGTGATGGTGAATTCCATCATCGCCACCTACGGTACCAACAAGGCCGTCAAGCAGGCCTATTCGCCGCCACTCAACAATGCGGCCTTGTTCAAGCGTGATGCTCATCTATGTCTTTACTGCGGCAATCACTTCTATCACCGCGACCTGTCGCGGGATCATGTCACCCCCATCAGTCAGGGAGGGCAGGATCTATGGTGCAACGTGGTGACCGCGTGCAAGCGATGCAACAACCACAAGGCCGGCCGTACACCCGAGCAGGCCGGCATGCAGTTGCTGGCGGTGCCTTTCGTGCCGACCCATGCGGAATACATCTATCTTCAAGGACGCCGCGTGCTGGCGGATCAGATGGAGTTTCTGCAGGCTCATTTTCCAAGAACCAGTCCCCTGCGACTGCGTCTTCGGCAGTAGTGCGTCGTCCATCAGGCATCATCGGTGGCGTGCCCCTGCCCGGGAACTGGTTTCCTTCGGTCTGCCTTGAGGGGGCAGGCTGTCCGTCTGCGCGGCCGTACTCCGGAGCTGGTGCATACTTGCCTGCCGGTTTACAGTCGCGCCTTGTGTCCTGGGGGGAGCGGTCCAGATGGCTCTTGAAGTAGGGAGGGGTACACTTGGCCTTCGCGGTCCCGCGTTGCGGGGGGAGGGTGATTCGATCTCCGTGGAGAGCGATCACGCCACCCGAGGGTTGTCGTCAAACCATAAAGCAGAACAAGCCATGACCTATATTGGCGAGCCGAATTACCGACATGGGAGTCTTCATAGCCTGGGGGTGCTGATCACCAACCTGGGGACGCCCGATGCGCCCACGCCGCAGGCGTTGAGGCGCTATCTCAAGGAATTCCTCTGGGATTCCCGGGTGGTGGAGGTGCCGCGCCCCGTATGGTGGCTGCTGCTCAACGGCCTGATTCTCAATACCCGGCCCCGCCGGAGCGCGGCCAAATACGCCCGCATCTGGGGCGAGGACGGCTCACCGCTGCTCACCATCACCAAGGCCCAGGGCCGGGCGGTGGCCCAGCGGATCGCCGAACGGCTCTACGGACCGGTCAAGGTGGCGGTGGCCATGCGCTATGGCAATCCCTCCATCCGTTCCGGTCTGGAAGAGCTGCGTCGCGCCGGCGCCCGCCGCATCCTGGTGCTGCCCCTGTATCCCCAGTATGCGGCCTCCACCACCGGCTCCACCTTCGATGCCGTCACCCGCGCCCTGAGTGAATGGCGCTGGGTGCCCGAGACCCGCTTCGTCATGGGGTATCACGACGACGACGCCTACATCGACGCGGTGGCCGCCGGTATCCGCGAGCACTGGGCGACCCATGGCCGGGGCGAGCGCCTGCTGTTCTCCTTCCACGGCATTCCCCGCGACTATCTGGACCAGGGCGACCCCTACCATTGCTACTGTCAGACCACGGCCCGCCTGGTGGCTGAGCGTCTGGGGCTGTCGGAGGATCGCTGGCTGGTGTCCTTCCAGTCCCGTTTCGGCAAGGCCCAGTGGCTGACGCCCTATACCCTGGAGACCATCGTCGGTCTGCCCGGGCAGGGGGTGAAATCCCTGGATGTGGTCTGCCCCGGCTTTGCCGCCGACTGCCTGGAGACCCTGGAAGAGATCGCCGACGAGAGCCGCGAGGCCTTCATTGAGGCGGGTGGTGAGCAGTTCAGCTATATCCCCTCGCTCAATACCCGTCAGGACCACACGGATGCCCTGGCTGATCTGATCTGCCGTCACGTGCAGGGCTGGCCCGAGGCGGACGAGAACTATGATCGCGAGGCGCAGCGCGAGGCGGGTGAGCTGATTCGTGCCCGGGCGCTGGCCATGGGGGCGAAGAACTGAAGCATGAAGAGCCGAGGGATGTGAACTGAATGCAGATCGGTGGCTTGATCATCGGGGATGAACTTTTGTCCGGCAAGCGGCGGGACAAACACATGGACTTTCTCATCTCCGTGCTGGCCCGGCGAGGGCTGGAGCTGTCCTTCGTCCGTTTCGTGGGGGATGACCCCGCTCTGCTGGGCGAGAGTTTTCGTCAGACGCTGGATTCTCAGGCGCTGATCTTCAGTTTCGGCGGCATCGGCGCAACACCTGATGACCGTACCCGGCAATGCTTCGCTCAGGCCGCTGATGTAGAACTCGGGCTGCATCCCGAGGCCGTGACCATTCTGGAAGGGCGTTTCGGCGAACAGGCCTATCCACATCGAATCCGGATGGCGGAGCTACCCGTTGGGTGTGCGCTCATCCCCAATCCGGTGAATCAGATCCCGGGTTTCAGCATGCGGCATCATCACTGCGTCCCCGGCTTCCCCAACATGGCCTGGCCCATGGTGGAGTGGGTGCTGGATACCTATTACAACCACCTCTTTTCCCGGGTCCCCGTCGTCGAGCGCCTGCTCCTTGTCAGCGATACCCCCGAAAGTGACCTGGTGCCGGTGATGGAAGCGGTACTGGCACGGTTTCCTGAGATTCGCATGTCCAGTCTGCCGTCGTCGGAAAGCGGTTGTCGGGAAGTGGAACTGGGTATCAAGGGGTTGGCCGATCAGGTGGCCGAAGCGGCCGTCCTGGTCATCGAAGCCCTCAACCGGGGTGGCATGCCCTGGGTGGAAAAGCCTCAGCTGTCGCAGGTTCTGTCTTAGGGCAGGGGCGGTGGCGCAACATTGGTGAAAAAAAGAGCCGGGCATTGCCCGGCTCTTTTTTTCCTGTAAGACGGCCTTTAAGCCTGAGATCAGTTGAACAGGCTGATGCGGGTGGTTACCCAGTCCCGACGCACGCGGGCGTGGTAGATGGCTGCTGCCACATGGATCACGATCAGCGTGATGATGCACAGGGCGACCACGGTGTGGGCCTGGAACAGGGTCTTGGAGAGTTCCGGATCCTGGCCGATGAAGCCCGGCAGTTCATAGGTACCGAAATTCACCGGGTTGCCGGCGGCAGCGGTGGCCAGCCAGCCGATGATGGGCATGGCAATGACCAGCACGTACAGCAGGAAATGCACCAGACCGGCAAAGAAATGCTGGGTGCGGGACAGGTCGATGGCATATTCGGGGGTGCCCTGGCTCACCCGCACCAGCAGGCGCAGGACCATCAGGCCGAGGATGGTGATCCCCAGGGTCTTGTGTCCCATGTAGGCGTAGCCGGCCATTTCCGTCCCGACCAGTTCCACGAGACGTTCATAACCCAGTGTTCCCAGGGTTATGCCGCCGATCAGGGCGATGATGAGGAGGACGGCGATCACCCAGTGCAGCAGTCGCAGCAGATAAGAATAACGCGGTAGCCCGGAGGCCACGCCAATAGTCGGATAGGCAGTGCTCATGTTTGCTCCCTTGTGGGTTGTCGTCAGCTTGCGCACGGGCCGACAGGCCTGTTCTCCCCCTGAACCCGTCTGCAGATGTATCGTGTGCAGACGCGATCAATGCCGACCCTGCAGAAAACCACAATCTAGCTTAGCAGTATCGGCGGGTCTTGTTCGGAGTGTCCACGATCTGGGACAAAAAAATGCCCCGAAAATCGTCGGGATGTTCTTTGTACAGGTCTCATCGGGATGTACTTTATCCCGGTCTCGCCGGGATGTCGTGCATCCAGGGCGCGTCGGCATGCCGTGATCCAGGTCATTCCCGCGAAAGCGGGAATCCAGCCACGGGCTGGCACGCCCCGGACTGGGCTCCCGCCTTCGCGGGCGTGACGGCGGGGCAGTGCATGATTGGGGGGCGCCCTTGGGGGTGTGGTAGCCCGGGAATTCCGGGCACTGGTCGCATTACCTCCGTTTCCGACGCCGAGGCATGTGGTTTGCGCGGGGGGCGCGGATGGGGGCTTGCATAGCAGCAGGCTTATTGCGTGGGCATGGATGTCGACCCAGCAGCCCGGATTGTCCCGCTGAGGTTCCGTGGTGAGTTCGCAGGATCAATCCGACGATCAGGGGAGGCGGGGGTGATTGCCTAAGTGTCTGATTTGATTGGTGGGCCCGGTCGGACTCGAACCGACGACCAAGGGATTATGAGTTTGCACGCAACGCTGCAAGCCCAGTAAAATCAGGGGTAATCTACCGTAAGTCAGATAAGCTAAAAGTATTTACGTTACAGTAGGTTAGCGTACTTTTGCGAAGATGGCCAGAACGGGTGAGTGTACCGCTACTGTACTGATTCCGCCTGCTTTTCAGTACAGTCAGCCGCGCTTCGCTGGTGGCCATTTGAGTCCTCAAGGATTCCTTGACTACTGCCCTCGGAATGCTCAGATCCAACTGACAAGGATTCCTTGACAGTTGGATGGCGTGGTTCGATCTCAGGCTACTGCGTCGAAGAGCCGGTAGTCTGGCTCAGGCAGGCGGTGCCTGTCGTCTGCACATGGTTTGGTGGCTCAAACTCATAGCCTGTGGCGACAAGCTCGGCTTCAACGTCTTCGGTGATGAAGAACGGCTCAAGTTGACCATTTTCTTGAGTCGGTAGGTTTTCGTCCTCACCGGCACTCATGTCGTCAGCTCCTTTCGTGTGTTCATCGGGCCTGAGGCCGGTCTTAGTCTTCTGTCCGCAAGCCGACCACCTGGCTGCCAGGGCCTTGGGCGTGCAGCGTCAGGTTTGGGCTTTGTGACGCCAGGTAGCCCAGCGGTTGATCGAGAACGAGTGGATAAAGCACGGCCAGGGACGACAGAGCCGCCACAGA
This sequence comes from Ectothiorhodospira lacustris, assembly GCF_022227785.1. Classification (NCBI taxonomy): domain Bacteria; kingdom Pseudomonadati; phylum Pseudomonadota; class Gammaproteobacteria; order Chromatiales; family Ectothiorhodospiraceae; genus Ectothiorhodospira; species Ectothiorhodospira lacustris. The sequence continues at coordinate 36,373 of NZ_JAJNQM010000006.1, forward strand.
CACCGATTTACCGCCGTAGCGCAAGGCAGCTTCAATCAGCCAGGCAATGGTTTCGGCTTCGTTGAGCACAAGGGGTTTCAGGCGGACCAGACGCTTGCCTTTCTCCACGCGCTCGATGGCACCCCAGCTGGCTTGCGACTGCAGGACCATGTTGGTCATGCGGTAGGTGCCTTCCCGCTCACCATAGACTTCGCTCATGCGGCGATGGACTTCTGTCGAGGCGCAGTCTCCCTGGAGTGCGGACAAGCGGCCCACCAATTCAGCGACCTTGCCGAAGAATGGGTAACTGGCGATGGCCATTCCCCAGGTCAAGGCAGCGGTTGGAACGCCAGGGTTGGCCTTGTAGAGGGCGATACCGCGTTCAGCGAAGCTGGCCAGTTCCGGTCGTGGTTCGAGCCATAAGCGATTCAGTACGGTGCGCGTCTTTTTGCGCGCCGCCACGCCGAGCCCGGCCTCATCCAGCAGGGCATTCAAGTCATCGGGTTCAGCCAGGCCGGCACGCACCCGTAAAGCTGCTGACGCCCACTCCAGCGCTATGTAGCGGTCGAAGCCGATTTTTGGGGCAGGCGGATTGGTCGTTTTCAATTGACGTAACTCACTTTCACAAAGGGCACGATAAGTTCTTCCAGGGACATGCCACCGTGGACCACTACCTGGTCACCCTTTGGAACAAAGGCTCCGCGCTCTCCTGCAAACAGCGGCATAAAGTTGGCCGGCAGGCCAGCGATATCGAGACGAAAGCTGTCCGGTATCGCAGCTTCTGTCTCGGCAATCATGGTTTCACTGCGATAGGTGCGCACCCGTTCGCCGCGCAGCTCCGAGGCAACCCCCTGGTTTGGGCGGCCAATGCCCACGGCTTCCGCATTGCCGTGGTCGGCCGTCAGGTAGATGTGGAAGCCCTGGTCGAGCAGCATCGCAAAAAGCTGATCAACAAACCCCGACTCACACCAGCTGTTGATCTGCGCAGCCACGCCGCGTTTGCCGAGCACGGCTCCGTGGATGATTTCATCCACGGTATCCACCACCAGGCCGGCGACTTTCAGGGCGGGATTCGAGAGCAGCTCCTGCAACTCCGGCAGCTCATCAGTGCGCTTGATCGCCTTTCGATAGAGGATCTCGTTGGCACGCAATCCCTGGTCCTGCCAGAACCGGGTCCAGTGCTGAGGTTCTTTTGAGGTTGTTTCGATGTGCTCGGCGAACTCGCGTGGGCGCAGGCCGGAGAATAACACCTGTCTGGAAATGGACGTCAGCGTGGGCAGCCAGGCAAAGCAGGCGTTTTCATCAAACATCAAACGCGGCGCATGCTGGATAAGGTTCTCGCGAATTTGTGTCCACTGATCGACAGCCAACCCGTCGAAGACGACCAGCGCAATTTTTTCCTCACCGTTAGCTCGGCGCATCGCCAGGTAGCGTGGCACTTGATGCACCATCACCGGCCCCTTGGCAGCGGGCAGGGAAGGTAGGTCAGCGTAGTGCGCCCGAACCCAGGTTTGCAGCTCATTGTCGGCGCGAGCCACCAGGTCCTTCATGTCCGCCTTCAGGCCTTCTGCGCGCACGGCATCCAGGCTGTGGAAACGTGAAATAACTTCGCCGAGGCGCCGCGCAAAGTGGGTCCAATCCCTGTGAGACGACGTGGCGCCAGGCAGCTCTTCACTGAGGCTCTTGATACCTTCCAGCACCAGATTACGCATCGCTGCGGGGTCCTGCACCACCCCAGCTTTTGCCCATTCCGGCAAGCTGACCGGCACGCCCTGAATGGCCAGCGGGTGTAGCGTGCCGTCCAGGAACATCGAATCAACGATGACGCGGATATCGTGATGCTCGAACGGAATGTCGATCTTCGGTATGTAGTCCGGCGCTACCGGTTCCGCCGTGCGTCTGCCGATCAGCCCCAGTTTGTTCAGGTAGCGGTACCAGGCGTCCTGCACCACACGCAGCGCAAAACTTCTGTTGGAGAACAGCTCGGCAATCGGGCTGCTGGCGAACACCGGCCGGTCGGCCAACACCTGGTGAATGTGCTCGGCCAAGGTCTGAGGCAACAGCGTCTCGCGGTAGTGCAGACGCAGTAGCTCACGCCATAAGTCTTCCGGTCTGGTAATCAGGTGGGGGCTTACCCGGTAGATGTGCGTCAGCACAAATTCTTTGGTGGCGGCTTCGCCCATCGCTTGAGTCGCGTGGCGGGCCTGCACCTCGAACAGCGACGGCAGGATCTCACTACCCAGCTGCCTTAGCACCGTATAGCTGAGCTTTGGAAACAGCTCTGCGAGCGAGAGACTAACCTTGCGCGCCTGGCGTAAGTAATCCCAGGGCAGCTCCGCAGTGCTGGAATCGCGCACCTGGATAACCAGGGCGCTGGGTGCATTGGGCTCCCCAGCTTCCCAGGCAGCGCGGTAGCGTTCTTCGTATTCGGCACGAAAGGCGACACTGTCCTCGAACGGCAGCACATCAAAGCCGCGTTCACGCAGTCCGGCCAGTACCTGCTCGTCCAGCAGCACGTTGTCCGGGTCCGCTACAATCCATAGCCGGGCCAGGTCGGACGGGAACTCCTTCAGAATGCGATCAGCCAGCAGCGTGCTGCGATGGGCGACATTGTCCCTGGATAAGTACGTCATGCTGCGGCCCCTCCCGCCGAGCCAATGCGCAGTATCAGCACCGCATTCAGCTCCGGCGTGCAGGCTTCTGCTTCCGCCAGATCCGCCATACGGGCTTGATGTTCGGTTTCGAGGCGCTTACGCCGGTGTTCGCGGACGGCAGGCAGGCCGATTCGGCCAATGGCCTGAAAACGCGACTCGAAGGCATAGCGGGCGCGCTCACATTCCTCGGCAAGCCAGGTTCGGTGCTCTTCCAGCAGCTCGGAGAACAGCCGCTCACCCTGACCTTTGGCTGCCGTCAGCGATTGCTCAAAGAGTGCGGCTGCATGCTCACTGTCCGAGTCCGCCGTCAGGCGCACCTCTTCGGTCAGCAACAGATCCCAGATCCGCTTGGCGGTGGGAACAAAGCTGCGTCCATCATCGGTAACAAAGACCGGCAGGAAGCGACGCCGGGTGAAGTTGGCCGAGCTGTTGGAAGCCGCCAGGCTCACGCTCCACAGCGACCAGGTACCCTGCACGGTGTCAGGCAGTCCGGTTACCTGTACGACAGGCAGCGGCTGGCCGGCCACGCAGCGCGGCAGATCGCCGATCAGCGCACGGGCTCGGGGATCTTCCAAGGTGATCCACTCCATCTCCGGGTTCTGCTCGGCGGTTCGCGCATCGAAGCAGACCGGGAAAGACTCACTGCCGTCCGCCCAGGTTAAACGCCAGGTATGACCTGACTGCTCTGCTGCGCCGCCACGGGTTGGCAAGCCGGTTGTTACTGCACGCTCCAGCCAGTACTGCGCCGGGTGGTCCCGCCATTTCTGGGACTCAACCGCTTCCAGCGGGTGATCGTCGGTCAGCAGATCCGTATCAGCGCGGCTCGCGGCCACTTTCTCGCGTACCTGGTTGATGACCGCGTCGCACTCCTTGTCGATGGATTCCGGGTCTTGCAGGCCATACACAAACAGCTCATCAAACAGCGGCTCGACTTCCACGGTGTCCATCACGTCGGCGGCTTTATCGACACCGAACTCCTGGGCAATGATCTCCAACTTCTGCTCCAGCACTTCGCGGACACGGTGTTCCACGGTGTCTTCCAGCACGAAGTTGATGGCACGCACCACATGGGGCTGGCCAATGCGGTCGACGCGGCCGATTCGCTGTTCCAGACGCATCGGGTTCCAGGGCATATCGAAGTTGACGATCACATGGCAGAACTGCAGGTTCAGGCCCTCACCGCCGGCGTCGGTGGAGATCAGCACCCGAACATCGCGGGAAAATGCCTGCTGGGCGCGGGTGCGTGCCTCCAGATCCATGCCGCCGTTAAGCAGGACAATGGAAAACCCACGGCTTTCCAGAAACTCGGCCAGCATGGCCTGGGTGGGCACAAACTCGGTGAATACCAGCACTTTCAGTTCTGGGTCGTTCTCTTCCTGTTGCAGCTTGTAGATCAGTTCCAGCAGCGCTTCGGCCTTGGCATCGGTGCCTTGCCGTTCGGTTTCCCGAGCCAGATCAAGCAGCATCTCGACCTCGGCCTTTTCCTGCTCCCAGTTGCTGGCCTGTAGGGCCACGTCCAGTTGTGACTGCCCGTCAAGCTCTGCCCATTCGTCCAGGTCCACGTTATCGAACAGGTTGGCCTGTGGCTGTGGCGCATCCAGCAAGGCCTGGCGTCTTTCCAGCGTGGCACGGATGGCTGCGGTGCTGGAGGTCACCAGCCGTTGCATCAGGATCATCAGAAAACCGATGTGGCGCTGCTTGGCGGCCATGGCCTGGTTGTAGCCGTGGCGCACATAGTCGGTGACTGCGTCATACAGCTGCTTCTGCGCCGTGTGCCGTGCCTGCCAGGCAACCGCCTGCAACCGCGTGGAGCGCGGCTTGAACAATGGCTGTCCATCGGCATTGATGGCGGACCGCTTTTCGGTGCGGATGACGAAGGGCTGCACCCGGTCACGGTGAATGCTGCCTTCATCAACAAAGGCCTCGCGGTCGAGCAACTGCATCAGACGCAAAAACTGATCGGTCTTGCCCTGGTGTGGCGTAGCGGACAGCAGCAACAGGTAGGGCGCCGCTTCGGCCAGAGCGGCGCCCAGCTTATAGCGGGCAACCTGGTCGGTACTGCCGCCCATGCGGTGGGACTCATCAATGATCACCAGATCCCAGCCGGCGGAAACCAGATCTTCGAAACGCTCGCGGTTGTAGCTGTTGAGTTGTTCCAGGCTCCAGCCACGGCGGCCTTCAATGGGTTTGACCGAATCCAGCGAAACAATCACCTGGTCGTGCATGGCCCAGAGGTTGTCGTCATTCTGCGAGCCCTCGGCGCGCCAGGCGCGAAAGGCAGCCAGCTCGGTGGCTTCGATAAAGCGCAGGTGCTCGCCGAAATGCAAACGCATCTCCGCCTGCCATTGGCGTATCAGGCCTTTGGGGGCCACCACCAGCACCCGCCGCACCATGCCGCGCAGCTTCAGCTCGCGCAGAATCAAGCCGGCCTCAATGGTCTTGCCCAGACCCACCTCGTCCGCCAGCAGGTAGCGAATGCGGTCGCGGCTCATGGCCCGGTTCAGCGCATACAGCTGGTGTGGTAGCGGCACCACACTGGACTGGATAGGGGCCAGCAGCAGGTTGTCTTCCAAAGCGTCCAGCAGCTTTGCGGATGCCGCCGTATGCAGGATCTGCTCAACCGCCGGGCGCACCGCTGCCAGGTCATCGAGATCCTGGGCGCGGGCACGCACCACCGTATTCTTGGCCGGCAGCCATACGCGATAGGCCACCTCGCCCCACACGTCCTGGCGTTCAACAACGCGGCACGGGGTCGCCTGCCGGACGAACCAGCACCAATCACCAATGGTGTAATCGCCTGGTCGCCGTGTCATTCGGTGTCACCAGTGCGCAGTGCTGTGCCTCGCTCGGTGAGCCGATAGCGTTGCTTGCTGGAGCGGGGCTTGTCCGGCTGGGTCATTTCGACCGCACCCAGGGCCAGAGCCGGAAGCAGGTAGGCGTCACGGAAGTGGTCTTCATGCTTCAGGCCCAGTGCCTCCTGAATTTCCCGGCGCCTCATCTCGCCAGACATGACGGCCAGCAGTCGGCGAACTTCCCCGGTGACTTCCCCGGTAACTACCCCGGTAACTACCCCGGTAACTACCCCGGTGACTTCCCCGGTGGCCTTGTCCTGACTTGGCCCCGACTTGGTCCCGACTTGGTCCCCAGCCTGAACTTCTGTCTCACGAGCAAAACGCTGACGGATCTCATCCCGCACCTGGTATTGGGTGTCACTGAGCTTGTCCAGCAGCTGCTGCAGTACCAGATGGTCGGCCACTGCCCGAGCTTGCTGGGTAGTACTGATGCCCAGGCTACGGATTGCGGTAAGGGACAAGGGCTCGTCTTGCGGCAATGTCAGGGCCAGGGTCAGCGCATCGGCTTGCTCCGGCGTGAGGGTGGCGCCCAAGGCTTCACGGAAGCGCTGCATGGCCTCGGTGACCAGCGGCTGGTTAATCAGCTCCAGCTCGAACTCCTTGCGTGCCTTGTCGTTGTTCAGCCTTGGCGGCGTGCGCCCCAGCTCGTGCCAGTTGCGGAAGATGGCGCGAATCCCGGTACCAGCCTGGTCTGATAAACCAATACGGCGGAACGCTTTGACGATGGCCGGGTTGCGCACTTCCTTCTCGGTCGGGTCCAGCAGCTCCGCTTCGGTGGCAAAGGCATCGCCGGGGTTCCAGAACACCGTGCGGTCGGTAAAGAGTTTGATGGATGCCTTGCGGCCGTGATCACCGTAATCCTGGTGAATCAGCAGGTTGATGGCCGCTTCGCGAAAGGCCACATAATCCGGCGGATCGTCATTGCGGCGCAGTGTCGCCGGGTCAAGCGAAAAGGGGTGCTCTGCGAGACGCATATAACGTGCCACCAGCCCTTGCCAGGCCTGAAAGATGTTCTCTTCAAACACATAGCGGTCATGCCAGCGCTGATCGGCCGACCAGTTGTCGAAGCTGGTATCGATACGCTGATAGTCGAGCACAGGGCGGGGCAAAATCTGGCGTACATAGCGCCCTGTACCAAACAGCAGCACGCCAGCACGGGTTGGCAATGTCTTCCCACGCTGTTCAACCACAAAATTCCAGTTCAGCAGAAAGGCAATCGGATCAGTGATCTCCACGTGCTCGGGATTACGCCGGGCAAACTGTTCCTGGTACCAGCGCACGGTGGTTTCATCAAAGCATTGGTCGACCGGGATGTCGGTGAGTACCACGCCATCGTATCTGTCCTGCGCGGCATCACGCAGAAAGCGTTCCAGCTCACTTTGGGTAACCTGCTCATCACCCGCCGCACGCCGAATATAACTCTGCCTGGGGTCGCCCTTGAGGTAGGCAGGTTTTTCAGACCGGGATAGCTCCGGCACATGGAAGGCAAATACATGCTTGCCGTCGATCTCGAAACGATGCGCATCGACCGCAATCACCCGATTCAGCTTTTGCCCACCGCGCAGCACCGCCAGAAAATCATTCTGGACCTTATCCGGCTCCGCGACGCCGGTCACCTCCAGCTGACCGTTGGCCTCACTGACACCGAACACCAACCAGCCGCCCACCGTATTGGCAAAGGCGGACACCGTCTTGTAGGCATCCTCCGGCACACCACGTTGGGCTCGTTTGCACTCGAAATCATTCCATTCGATGCCGTTAAGCCGTGCCAGCAAATCGTCCTGGTTCATACTTAACCAGCCTCCACGGCCAGACGGCGCAGCCCATCACGAAGTTTGCCAAAGCTTGGTGATATATTTTGGTCGGGTTCGAGTAATGGGCCGATTTTTTCCGCCCATTCATGCTTCACTTGACCCGGCAAAGGCCACCCGGCTTTCTTTATGGCGGCTGATCCACCCGGGTAGATGGCGTCAGCAAGTCGCTCCCAGGTTTCGCAAACACTGTCTTGCTGATAACGGTTCAGCACATCAGTCTTGGCTCTTGGGTAAGCTGTTAGCAAAGCCTGTCGGTCGCCAAAATACCAGGCTTCCATCTCCTCGACCGCAATGCGAAAGAGTGTGTTTGGCGCAGGATTGCACCCTGCCGCCAAAGCTTTCAGCTCGGCCAAAAAGTCCACGCAATCACGTCGATCTGAATCGAGCACAACTACTACAGCGTCAATACCCGGTGTTCGTCCGTAACCCCGAAGTAGTTTCGGCAATTGATCCAACAAAATCCGTTTGGCTGGGTCTCCTCCTGCATTAAGGTTTTTAGGAATACGGCCAATACCTTTGTAGAAGTGAATACGCCAGGTGTGGGGGTCGCCTTGCGCCCCTAAGATCTTCGGAACTAATGTTTCCAGCAACATTTGGCCTGAACTATCTTCCACCAGTATCTCGATATGCATGCTTACCTCTCATCGAGATAGTCGCTGTACCACAAACCGCCCAGCGGCAGACCTTCAGCCACTAGACTCCTGACAACCTCCAGGTCGGAAGCCCGGCGAATGGTGGAGAAGCCGTCGTCACCCTTTTCGAGAATCCACACCTCTTCAGGCGTTAAAGCATCTACAAAATACGGCTGGTGAGTGGTGGTGAAGATTTGAGGCGCATTCTTCTTGCCCGTCGCATGTGCACGAAACTCTTGGGCCAGCGCTTCTAGCAACTTGTGATATAGCCCATTTTCCGGCTCCTCAATACAAATGAAAGGATGCGGATCGGGATCTTCAAGCAATAGCAGATAGGCAAACATTTTCAGCGTGCCATCAGACATTTGCTGGGCAAAAAACGGATCTCCAAACGCACCATCATCGAACCGTAACAGCACCCGCTTATCGTCGGTTACTTTCGTGTCAATGTTGGTGATTCCCGGGATCTTGCTGGCAATACGATCCAGAATATTCTTGAAGCGATCCTTATGCTCTCGCTCCATGAACTGTACTACGTTGCCAATGTTATCCCCGTGCACGTTTAGATGTCGCTGCGGTCCGGCTGTTGGCAGGCTGCGAGCCGCATCAGGATAGAAATAGGAGAGATACCAACCTTTTAGGAAATCCCTGAATTTACGGATGCGGGGATGCTCCTTGAGCGTACCCAAGGTTGAAATCCCTAACTCTCGAGGGTCTGTAAGCTCTACAGTATTGCTGACATTTTCTTCCTCTTGCCCCTCGATTTCGACGGCATCTTCACCTGCCCAAACCGTTCCCTTGCCCTGAGCCAACCGTAAAAATGGAAAGGGCCGACCGTATTTCTGGCCCTTTCTCCTTTGCTTGAGCACTTCGCTCAAAACAAATGGCCGACCGTTTTCGTCCATGTCAATCGCAAGTTCGTAGCTGATCGGGCGTTCATTCTGAGCTTCGCGATAGTAAATCTCGAAGCGAATCGGTTCCGCTACTCCCTTGGACCGCATGCGCTCGAATCCGCCGCGCTGCTTCATGTCGCATGCAGTTTCTACATCCGTTGCTAGGCAATCAGCGACGAAGCCGAACGCGTCAAACAAAGTGCTTTTGCCGGCGCCGTTCTTGCCGATCACCACAGTGAATGGCGTCAGTGGATCGCCTGTCTTCTCGCCTGACAGCTTGCCAAGGGTCACATCACGCAGGGCACGAAAATTCTGTACGCGGAATCCTTCGATTATGGCCATTTAGCTTTCCTCCGTTCGAGTCATCGCCTGGTCGTACCAGAGCAACAGTTTTTCATCTTCCTGCAGCGCCTCGTCGGGAATCTTCTTGGCCACTGCGATGATGGTCTGGTAGTCCTTCTTGCCCCAGGCCTCCTTGAACCCGGCGCGGAGCACTTCCAGGCGGAACTCCTTAAGGCGTCGGCCGGTGAAAGCCTGGTACACCTGAAACTCTTTGAGCAGCGCCTTTTCGCGCTTCTTCTCCAGATCCTGTGCCTTATTCGGATCGGGCACAAACCAACGGTCTTTGGCTTTGGCGATCAGGCGTGGGTCGCTCTTCTCGAGACCACGCAGATCCTTGTGGTTGGTGGAGAGGTAGCTGTGGATCTGGCTGGGCACTTCGCCAGTGCCGTCGTATTTCAAGAAGTTGTTTTCCAGCAGTGCCATCAGCTCTGGCTTGGCTTCGTGTTTCTTCCAGCCGGCGCCGAGTTGAGCAGTGAGTTCAGGATGGACCTCTTGATAGGTCGAGGGACGGCGCTTCAGGAAGTCGGTCAACCAGTCGATGGCGCTGCGCTCGTCAGAAACAAACAGATCCATCTGCGGCGCCTGGGCTACCTGGGCACGCTTTTTGTCATACTCGGCCACTTGGTCAGACAGAAAAACCATGCCATCGCGGTCGGGGAAGCGACTACGCAGACCGTCCTGAAACTCCTGACTGGAAAACGGCACGGGCGCGCTATGCCTCACGAACCACGCCACCATTCGGTCAAACAGGATGCGCGGATCACGCTCAGCGACAAACTCTAGTTCGCCGTCCCTCATCTTCACCACGGGTAGTTGCTTCAGGTGGGTCTGAACAAAGTCCCATGCCGATTCTGGTGTGGCCCCGCGTTGTGCGAAACGTTGCTCCAAGCCACCGTTGGGTTTGTAGGCGGAGATGACCAGATCTTGTTTGACGGCGACCGCCGTGGTCACGGCTTTGAAGCTGCCTTGCTTCTTATCCAGTGCGGAGACGTTGGCAACCACAAATCCTGCTTGCTGCATGGCTGTTTGTAGCCCATTCCATACCGCTGCTTGCGTATTGGAAAAAACCACGGTCATCCAGCGGCCAGGTTTCAGTACGCGGAAATACTCGCTGAAGCAATCGGCCATCAGCTTCCGATAGTCCTCAACCGACTTCTGTGCTGCGCGGTTTTCCTTGGCGCGATCCACAATTGCATCCAGCTTTGCCTGAGTGGTTACTCCATGCCAAGCCTCGACAATGAAATTCAACTCGGCATAGGGTAGGTTTTCGCCAAAGGGTGGATCGGTGAAAATATAGTCGATGGAGTCATCAGGAAGTGGCAGCTGGGCTGCTGTTCCTGTAGTCACAGCTGCACCTTCTGGCTTAGCGTGATACTTCTGAAACGCCTTGACCAACCGATCAAGTTTTCCACCGAGAATGTACCAAGGGCTACACTCTGCATGCTGTGAGGATACGTAGTACACGCCTGCCAAATACTGGTTGACCTGAGAAAAATGGGTCGGCGCGTAGCGCGCAAGAACAGTCATTCCCCAAATGGCCTGCTCTACAGTGAACAGTAAAAAGGCACGAACCCTTGTGTCCGGATGCGTCTGGGCTTTCGTCCACAGCAAGCCCATCGCCTGGGCAGCGCGTGGAAGAAACATGTGATGAGTGTGAGAAATCCCCTTGTCACGCATGCGAGGCGCCTCCCACATGTCCGCGAAGGGAAACGCGACCACAGGTACATCGTCATGCAGTGGCATGGCATCAATTCTTTGTTGAAGTGCCAAATCCGCCGCATCAGGCTTTTTCTCGTATTTTGTTTTGCCAATGCGATATGCAATCAGGCTGGGTACACGCTTAGGAGTTGATAGCGTTTCACCTGTAACCTTGTCGAGCGTGTTGATGTAAAGTCGATCAAGCTTTTTCTTTGTGAGGACTACGTTGCAGTGCGGGCACGGGAAGCTTTCACGTACGCGCTTACTCTCAGTATCCAGTGCCTCATCGAGAAAGTTCACTTCTCCGGCGCATTCAGGGCAGCTGAACACCTCACTCCACACGGTATACTCGATCCGCGCCTTCGTCTTGCCATCGCTGTGCAGGGTCTCGTACATCCAACCGATTTCCTGCTCGACTTCTTTTAGCAACTGTTTGCCTGCTTTCGCAAAGGCATCAACATCAAAAGGGATGTTGTAGTTTGCACCAATGAAAGTTGCCGCCGGCGACAGGTCGTTCAGTACAACGCGCCGTGCGCCCCACTGGGGGGCTTTGCGTCCCTCCTGCTTCCAGGCCATCTCGATCTCGTGCCGATAGCTGGCTGGTGCAATTCCACACCACTGGGCGGCAACACCGGTCATGCCGGAGCCCGAAAAGCCGTCCAGCACGATATCGCCGGGCTGGGTGTAGTGCAGTATCGACGGCACAATGGCCAGGTGCGGCACTTTGGTGTGGTAGGAATGCGCCCGATAGATGGCGTCTGTCTTGCCGACCGATACGTCAATGGCTAGGGGTTCCCGGTTATATGTGTGCTGCGGATCGTACGGCTTGCCGTAATGCTCGACGAACTCCGCCAGCCAAGGGTTCGGGCAGGCGGTGTAATAGGGCGGATCGGACATTGCTAGAATCGCCTCATCGGTGCCCTGCGGAAAGCCTTCCTGCTTGCGGAATTCCGGACCTTTCAGCTTTTCGGCCAGCAGCTTCAGGTAATGCTCACGGCGAGCCTGATCGCTGGGAAAGGTTTGGCCCAGGCACTCCACCGGGCCTGATGTGGACTCTGATCTCAAGTCCAGGGTATCAGTCGAATTCATTGCTGTGCGTCCGTTGTCTGTTGGCATGCAAGTTGGCAAGACCCACAACTTGCGGTCGAATCTTGATCAGCTGAATAAGTAACTGAACATCTGTAGCAGAAGCCTACTGCGCCTTGTTCAGTCACTTGTTCAGAGGTTGTCTGTACGGTGGTTTCGGTCACGGTCACTCCACCACAAACCGCAGTTTGCTGGCGTCCTTGCCCTTGCAGCGCTCAGTCATGAATGACTCGAAGCGGCGGCGCAGGTCTTCCGGGGTGGCCGGAGAGCCGCCGGCCAGCAGTGCCTGCTTGATGTCGTCGCCGGTGACCAGGATCTTCTCCAGGCCGGACAGCGCCTCCTGGATGGTGGTCACAAATTCCGGCGTGACCGGGTCGGGCAGTGTTTTGGACGCCAGGAAGTTGGTGATCAGCTCGCGTTGGTTGCCCTTTAGCAGCTCGAAGTTGGCCTGGATGATGGGGTCGTCGAGGTTGTCCAGCAGGGTCTGTTGCCAGCCTTCGAGCAGGCGGTCCAGCTCTTCATCCAAAGCTTTGAGTACGTTGGCGGCTGGCAGCAGGTCGGCTTGCTCGTTGGCCGGCCGGAAACCGCAGTGCGGGCACACCGGGCTGTTGGCCAGATCGGCTTCGACCAGAGAGGCACAGCTCTTGAGCTTGTCCAGCTTGTCCTCAAAGCTGGTGAGCTGTCCGGTAGGCATCAGCGAGATGCCCGCCAGGGCGCGCAGCGTGGTGATGCGCGAATCCCGGCGCAGGGCGGTCTTGGTCTTGTCCTCGGCTACGCCGAGGCGTGCCTTGCTGTGCTGGGCCACATAGGCGTTGATGTAGTCCTTCTTGAGCGCAGCCAATTGTTGGCGGTAGGTGGCGGCCTGGGCTGCACTCTTGTCTTGGGCGAGCTTGTCAAGAATGCCCTTGCGGGCCGCTTGCGCCTGCTGCACCCAGGGGTGGTCACTCGGCAGGACCATTTCCGCCTGGGACAGATAGCCAGCCACGCTACCCAGCTCGGCGACCAGATCACGCAGTTTCTCAACGGCGGAGAGCACGTCCAGGTTCTTCTGTTGTGCTTCGATGTCGGCCTGGGTGATGCGCAGGTTCTTCAGCTTGCCCACGGTGTTGTAGGGGGACAGGCTTTCCAGGAAGCTCTTGAGGGCCTCCAGGCGGCTGCGCCAATCACGCAGCTCTTCCTCACGCAGCAGGGATTGACCCCAGAAGCTCAGACGGGTTTGCAGGTCGGTACCCACGGTGAGCACGCGGTTGACCAGCTTGGCAACGGCTTCCAGTAGTTCCTTGACGGGCTCTTCCTTGCCCTGGGTGGCCATCTGCGCGAATCCGCTTGGCAGGCCCAGTAGCTCGAACAGTGAGCGAAGAACGGCGACGTTGATCTCCTTGGGGGCTTCAACGTGCTTGAAGGTCTTGAGATCGTCCAGGGCGCGCTCCACCAGCAGGGAGAGTTTGCCGGAGTCGATCTTGTCGCCGGTGATGGCGAGCACAATATCGCCGGAGTAGACCAGGCCACCCAGCACCGCCATCAGCAGGTCGGGCTCCAGGCGGAAGCGTATCGGTGCGAAGAACTCGACATCTGTGGCGCCACTGATCAGCTCGGCCCGGTTGAGAACCTGGCCGTGGCCCTTGGCGGTGAGGCGGCTGAGGACTTCCTGGGCGTAACGGGAGCGGGTCGGCTCGATGCGGTCGCCATCGAGCATTTCCAGGGCATCGAGGATGACAATGGCATCCTTGGTGCGGGTGCCGCCGGCAAGTGCCTTCAGCGCATTGCCAATGAGCTGCTTGCGGTTGGCTTCGGTGACCAGGGCGGAGAACGTCGGGTACTCCGGTGCCAGGTCGGCAAAATGGGTGCCGAGGGCCAGGCCTGAGGTAACGTTGACGATGTCACGGAAGTTGGCGCGCTCATCCGGCCCCAGGCGCAGCTTGTCACGCATGGAAACGCCCTTGGCCCACTCCTGCAGGGTTTTGGTCTTGCCCTGGTAGGTGACTTCGAAGGCCGTCATCTGCTTGTCCTGCAGCCACTTGCTCATGTCGCGCAGGGCTTCTTTGGCCTTGTCCAGATACACCGACTTGGCGCCACCGCTGGCTGATGACGCCAGCTCCTGGGCTGCGGCATAGCAGGCCAGATAGCGCTTGATGGCATCGTCCAGGCCTTTCAGGCGGAAGAACACCTCATCCGTGCGGCTGTCGTCGCGAAAGCGTGGTGGCTCGAACGGCTGGATGAAGTAGATGTAGAAATCACGTTCCGGCTGGGCTGTCGGCCGGTCGTTAGGGGCGCCAAGGAACAGGTAGCCGTTGCGTTCGACACGCCGCTCCTGCCATTCCACCTGGTGTTGCCAGATCCGGTAGCCGGTGACATAGGTGTCTTCCTCGGTACGCTCCATCAGCTGCATCAGGGCGCCGTAGTAGGCGCGATCCAGCGCGTCGTCGGACAGGGCTTCGGCGCGTTTCTCGATTTGTGCGTCGTAGTCGACGTCTTTCTTGAGGTCGAGGTAGTACTGCTCGGTGTCGGGCGCCTTGGAGATGAACTGGCCGTTCACCGTCTTGACGATCTCGCGCAGGGTGGTTTGCACTGCGGTCAGCAGGTCGTCGGCCGGTTCGCCCCCCATGTCCTCGATGCCGGGTTGGTACAGGCAGAGGGTGTCGCGCAGCTCTTCTGCGGTCGGCCCAACGGGCACGTAGATATCGCCGCCGGTGGTCAGGCGGTGGACGGACAGGCCTTTGATGACGCGAATGGCCATGGCCTTGTAGGCGGGGCGAGAAAACGCTTTCTGCACGCGCTCGCCCAGCACTTCAGCGACATTGAGTACAGGGCCGATATTCGGGTCTGAGCGCAATACCGAGTTGGATGTGACCGTTTCCCAGAATTTGTCGAAGCCGATCAGGCCCGGGCGGTCGGTGGGTACTTCATCGTCTAGGATGGCCTGGATCTGGTCGCGCAGGGTGACCAGTGCGCCGCGCTTTTCGGTAAAAATCAGGCGCTCGAAGGTGCCGATGTAGTCCGGGTGCACCGGAAACAGTCGCACGTATTCATCCATTCGCTCGTTCATGTTGTGGTAGAACTTGGCGAAGGGTGTGAGGTAGGTGCGGATCTTGTGCTGCTGGTCAGCCGATTTTTTCAGCAAACGCTCAGCGACCACGAAGCTGACATCCTGACGGGCCAGCAACACCTGGGCGAAACGCTCGTTTACGCGGCGCAGGCTGTCGGCAACATGTTGGAAGCGGCTGTTGTCGAAAATGGCTTCCTGTACGCCAGCCACAAAGCGGAAGCGCAGGTGCTTGGTGACTTCACCGATCTCGCGCAGGAAGGACAGATCCAGCACCAAGTCGTGATCCTTGCGCGAGCGCAGGAACTCAAGGAACTCGTCGACCACCAGCAGCACGCCCTTGCCAGGGTGTACTTCGTCAAAGGCAGCCATCATTTCCTCGAACGCGGCCTTGTTGTTGACGACTTTGTCGGCCGGCGGGAAGGCGTAGCTGACGCCCTTCTGCTCCAGGAAGATCTCCAGCTCCTGGGTGATGATGTCGCGCAGGGACATCTGGCTGGAGATCTCGATGCGGTGCACCTTGAACTTGCCGGCGATGCTGCCGGCCGCCTCGGCGACTTTGGGGTGCTGAACCATCGGCACATAGGCGGCGTCTTCGGCGATCAGCGACAGCACCGACATCAAGTGCGATTTACCGGTGCCGTAGTTGCCGACCACCAGCACGCCCTTATGGTCAACCGACTCATCGAAGGAGAGCTGCGGGATCATCTGCTTGGCAATACGCTCGGCCATGTCATCGGAAATGACATAGGTGGCGACGAGCTTCTTGGCCTCGTTGGGCCGATTGGCGTCGAGCAGCTGAATGACCGACTCAATCGGCTCGAACTGAATAAGATCCCCGTAGCGCATGTGCTTCCCCTTTACCCCAACAATTCAATTTCAAATGGAACCAGGCCACCCAGGCCGTAGTCCTGATATTCCGGATGCCCCATCTCGGCATAGACGAGCCGGCCTTCGCGCAGCTCACCCGGCCACACCGCGACTACGCGGCGGCCGTGGGCGTGGCGCTTGAGCAGATCCAGCGGGTCCAGCTTGAGCGAGCGGTCGAACAGCAACTCGAGATTGTCGAGCAACAGCAGGTCGCCCTTGGCATGTTCATCGGCCAGATCTCGCAGAACCACATTTGCCTGGAGTGCTCGCTGCCGCTGAGACATCGCCGCCAACTGGCGGCCCAGGGCGGCACCGACATTCATCACACAGATGCCGTGCTGCTTTGCTAATGCACCGATCAAGGCACTCTTGCCGCTACCAGGGCGGCCAATCAGCAGGACCAGCTTGGTTTGCAAGGCGCCTACTTCGTTAATTCGTTGTTCGAGCTGCTCCAGCATGGCGGCCTCAGTCCAGTTCGGCCGCTTGCTGCTGCTCTGACGAGCAGTAGCCGGGTGCGAGCAAAGCGCTCTTGACGCCATAAATGGCAAGGTGGTCTTTCAACCACAGGCGATACGCTGGCCCCCGCAGGCTGTGATCCGGGGAACAATCAACGCTCCATTTGCGCAGGATGTAGCCCGCCGTGGCAGCCCGCAATTTCATGCGCAGGCTGCCGTCCTCCATGCCGTAATCCATTTGGGTGATCTCAGGGCGCGGCTGCGCTGGATGCGGAACCAGTTCTAGCTCCACGATGCGGGTCCACTGGATATCCTGGTCACTGCGCTCGTGGGCTTGCACGCCGGCATCCCGTGGGGCCGTAGGGTGCTTTATCCGTGTAATCACGAAATCCCTGAATTCCTGGGTTTTGCGATCAAAGGCGCGGACGTGCCAGCGCAGCCCGTTGTCGATCAGAGCAAAGGGCACGATTTCGCGCTGGGTGCGGCCGCTGGAAATGGAGTGATATTCGAAGGCCAGCGGCCGCTCCTGGTGAATGGCCCGGGTGACGGCGGCCAGTACGTCCAGATCCGGATGCGTGAGTCTGGATGGGATCTCACTGGCTACACATGCTCTCAGCCGGGATGGTTCGCCGTCCCCAAACCCTTGGGTCAACCAAGCCAGGACCCGCTCGGTCTGGAAGTCAAAAACGGGTTTGAAGTGCTCGCCGAGTACGTAGTACTTGGCTTTGGTGTCGTAGTCGATATTGCCTGGCGCCAGTTCCTTGTAGATCGCCAGATCCCGCGTGGCAGCGGCGGACTGGATGCCGAAGCGCGATACCAGATCCTGGCGGCGGATATCCCCAATGAAGCGCACCCGCAGCTCTACAAAGGCAAGGCGGTCGCGCTGCGGCTGGGTAAGGCCGTCAAGCTGTTCGTTGGACATTCCTGAGACTCATGCTGGAATCGGGGCCATGATTGTTTAAGGAAGTATATGGCACGCGCCAGCATGCGTCCATTGCCAACATTTTAATTCAGTGTGGCGATCATTGTGATCAGGACTATGCCGGGGCGATGTTGGTGGATAGTGGGTTAGGACTCACTCTTGTTGTGGCCGGTATGCTCGGCTGTGCCAACCAGGCTGTTACCCTCGAACGACGGGGTGCTTGCCCGTAGCGATGACGCCAGGCGACCGCCTGCTGTATCCGCAACGCGGTCTTTGATCTTCTCAGCGGCCACAGCGCCGATGCCTTTGGCCAGGTTGCCCGCCGTGCCGGCCGCGAGGCTAACAGCCCGCTTTGCGCCGCTTTCTGAGCTGCCACCAAACCCGGCTGCCTGGGCGAACGGGCTGCTGCCGGCATTGCCGTCACCGCCGGCGTTGGTAGCAGTGCCGCCAGGACTACTGTTTGACATTCCTCCCATGGTGAGCATGTCGCTCCCGCTCGACATCGAGGCTTGTGCCTTGTCGAACGCCGCCTTGATCGCTGAACCGCCACCCGCCAGATTTGCCGCACCACCCATGACGGCAGAACCTGCCACGCTTGCTGCGCCCGCTGCCATTCCAGCGGCCCCCATAACGGCACCTACCGCTGCTCCGGTACCGAAGTTGCCGATGCCGCCGGCAGATCCGATGCCGGAACCTGTGATGATCCCGCCTACCATTGGCGGCACCCGGTTAACCAGCAACAGCAACGCCATGCAGAACACCAGCATGACGCCAAGCTCTTCGAAGTTGAGCACGTTCTGGTTCATCCTGGCGTAGAACGTAGACAGCATGTCGTTACCAATGCCGACCAGTAGCACCATTGTCATGATCTGAACGGCAACGCCAAGGACGGTCTTGTAGTAGTTAATCGCCATGTCAGAGGTCCAGCGCGATCCGCCGAACCCCAGGAAGAAGATGCCGGCATAGGCCATCAGCCAGGCCGTGATCAGCATCAGCAGCATGTTGATGGCGACCAGGGCCAGAAGCAGCATGATTGCGGCACTCAATACGGCACCCACCAGACTATCGACGGGCGACCAGGCCGACAGGTTATTGATGGCCTGCTTCCAGATCATAAAGCCCACATCGACAATGCCGGACGGCGTGACAGAGGACACGCCGGCCGCCTGCTCACCGATTCTGGCCAAGGACTGGATGATCGAGTTGGCAAACGCCGGGCCATTGACCAGCAGCCACCAGAAGAAGCCAGTGAAGATGATGAAACGGACCAGCTCGGCGAAGAACTCGCCGATGTCCGCTTTGCGCAGGGCCATCATTCCGAACGTCCAGACCATCGAGATCACCACCAGCGTCCAGAACAGCCACGAAGCAGCATCGATAATGACGTACTGCCAACTGGTTGCTCGGGTGGCGTAGTCGGTTACTACCTGGTCGAGAATCCCTTGGTTGGTCAGGTTTGCACTGGCAAGGCTCGAATGCAGCAACAGGACTCCACCGCTCAGGATTGCTTTGGTTTTGGTGTTCATCAGTTGCCCTCTTGGTCTTGCGGCCCGTTCAACTCCAGCCAGTTAAGCGGCTGCTCGGTGGGGGCAATGCCGCTGCCGGCTGGCCGGCGTGAACACAACCCGGCAAACGTCTCCCGAGTTGCCCTGTCCGGGATCTTCATTATCTTTGCCATCTGGCAGTTGGCATCGTTGACATCCGGCATGGTCGGGGCGGGTGGGGTGTTGTCGCAGCCAGTGATGGCGAGAAAGAAGCCTGCCAGCATCGGAATAGTGAATTTGTTCATGGGTGCCTCTCCTTGTCAGCGGGCCAGTTCGAGCCAGTTCTTGGGGCTGCTGGTCGGCGCTATTCGCGATTCGGTGGAAGCGGCATGGGCAGCCTGTTGCTTGGCATCGAGGTCGGCCTCGGCTTGCATCCGTGTTGCGATAACCTGGTGCTGCGCGAGCAACATGGCGCGCATCTGCAAGAGCTGGTTAGCCTGCTGGCTGGCAAGTTGGTTGGCATAGCCCAGGGCCTGCATTTGCCCGTACGCACTCTGGGCGCTGTGCTGGAGCCGTTCCAGTGTGCGTGCATCTGCTTGCAGTGCATCCTGCTGCTGTTTCAGGGTATGGAACAGGTCATCATTGGCGCGCTTCTGGCTTTCGTTCGCCAGGCGGCGGTTCTCGTTCATGGCTGCCCATTCGGCGTCTGTGCAGCCGCCAGTGGCGTTAAAGCACGGCGAACCACGGTAGAAGGCCACGTCCTGAAACTTGCCGAGATAGGCATCCAGGCTGCCTAGCTGGGTCTGGTAGTAATCCAGGGTGTTCATTGCCGCACGCAGGTTGTCCATCGTGCGGGTGGCCTGGTCCCAGATATACGCGGCCGGAGCCATGGTGTTCTGTAGCTGGTTTTCGTACTGCTGAAGCTGGGTTTGATACTGCTCGATCTGCTTGAGTGTTTGCGCCACCGACTCGATGGCAGTCATGACGTTTTGCGTCAGGTTGCCCCCGTCAATGACTGGAATCCCGGCCTGAGCCGGTAGCGAGCCGCCACCGATGGCGAGTGAGATCAGGAACGCGGTTTTAGCCGCTAAAATTTTGCGAGTTCTCATGGTCGATAGCCTTTGCTGAAAGTGGCAAGCGTCATCGAGTAGCCGCGCCACGGAGCTATTCGGTAATTGACCAGAGCGACACCGAAGCCCGGCCGTTTTTGTTTGAATCACGGTGTCATTTTTTTAGCGGCTAAAATCACCGATCAGCCTGAGGCCGAACAATGGTCCTCATTACCAGGGTCATCTGGTCCTGGGTGGCCTCGATCCTTGCCAGAAGGCGGTGGATCGTTTCCGGGCCGAAAGCTGCGGTTCTCACATCGTCGGTTAGCCACAGCTTGAGCAGCCCTCCCAGGCGACCGAGGTCACCATTTATGCGGGCAAGCTCTCGCACCCGCTGGTAATCCGTGACGCCCTTGATTTGGTAGCCCTGACCCACCTCCCGCAAATAACGGGCAACACTCATTCCGGCCTGTTTGGCCTGCTGTTCGATATGGATTTTCTCTTCAGGCAGTACCGGAACCCGAAGATGGTGTCGGCGTTTGCGGCTCGTCTCTTTCATCATTGCCAGCCTCTCTTGAACCCTTTCGGCGGTAGCCGATGCCTCGCAGAGCAGGATGAGCGTTGAACACCCTTGGGTGTGAATAAGATCCAGTGAAGATAGATAACCGGCTTGACGGTTAGCTAACTTCACACATCCTGCCCTGTGCTCAACATGCAATCTTTCACATGCACGCCAGGCAATTCATCGCTATTTCATTGCTGCTGAACAGCAATTCCAGTTACCTCATGCAAATAGGCGATAAAACAGCGGTATAATGACGTTTAACAGTGCTGCAACAGCGATTCGGTAGCGGGGTAACAGTGATCTTGTTGCGCTATTTCTTTGCTGTTGATTGTGATGTGCCTCGTATGCGCGCAATCGTTGGTTTAGTTTTAACTCCAGGTGAGTGCGACATATCGAAGGGCGTTCCATTTCGAAGCAGGTAAAACGATCTTGTTTTATCTTCATCACGCATTTCGAATGCGGGGCCATCACTTCCTCCTGGCGTTCACGTCACGGCGCAAGCCGTTTTATTAATCTGAGTCTTTAGTAACCTCAGTTCTTTTTATCCTTAGTATTTATTAGCGTCGGGTTTTCCGAATACGGGTTATCCGTAGTTAGATTTACCGTAGTTGGAAAATCCGAACGTGGTGAATCATGATCCCGGTACTCGGGATGGTCTGACACGAGCCAGGTCGTGTGACTGAATTTTCCTCGTTCTCCACGCTCTCGCTTGATTCGCAGATAGCCTGCTTGTTGTAGCTCCTGGAGCCCTGTTCGCGTCGCGTCTCGCCCCGACTTTTTCTGCTTGGACAGGTGGGACAGGCGAAGTCGGAAGTTGTCCGGAAGTGACAGCACGAACACCAGGATTCCCAGCGCTTTCCAGGACAGATTGGGGTCCCGGATAAGCTCATTGGGTAGGGTGGTGAAATTCGACCGGACTTTGCGACGAACAATGACAGTATCATCCACATCATCGCCCTCATGCCTCGTCGATAAGTTCGGCAACATCGCTTGCACGAAAATATACGCGCCGACCTAATTTGCGTTTGGCCGCGTTCCATTTCTGCGCAAACTCAGTTTGACTTCGCAAAGCTATGCGGAGACCATCTGGACTACGCTTAAGTAGCTCTGAAAGTTCTGTCAGTGACAGCAGCGGCCCATAACGGTCGAGAAGTTGTTCTTCGGTGGTCATCGGTTGGCTCCTTGTGAATACGCCCAACAAGTTCAATGTTCGCAGGGCTTCGGTAACCACCATTAGAAGGAAGGCATGATCATGAATACAGGCGCGGAAATGCCGAATATCACGCAAAAGAAAGAAAAGTCGAATCGCTCCCGTGGAAGGCCAGCCAGGCATGAAAGTGAACGCATGAAAACGATCGCCTGGTATCACTTCTTGGCAGGGGAAAGAGCGCCCGCTGAAATGTGTGACTGGATGCCTTTTGATGATGTTGACCAGGCAACCATATATCGCTATCGACGGGGAGATATCTCTCCGAGAGCGGATATTCTCTGTGCAAATTGCGAAGTGTTTCAGGTAGCACGCACCGTCTACGAAGTCGGCCCGCTGATGGTGCCCTTATGGGATGCCTTGTGGGGAAGCATAACGCCGGACGATTTCCGGATGGCTGATCGTTTGATGCCTGGGGGCGACTGGCCCGAAGATGGGTTGAGCCAGTTTTTCTTCGAGGATGTGATCTTGGCCAGGGTCTTTGCGTTTCAGACCAAGTGTCTTCGGGGCAGGCTAGACTCTGTCGTTTCGGAGCTGGAGTGTTTTGTCACTGCAATTCGGGTGGTTCGTGCCTGGGATGTGCTTGGGCAGATCAAATCAACTGCTTTGCGGGTCTTGCTTGAAGGCCTTATGTCGATGCTGGGTACCCGGGAAATACTTTCTCGTTACGGGTTGGTCACGCCGCTCAAGAATTGGATTTCTGCGTATTTCGGCAGCGGATCGGCAGCGCCTGAGGATACGGTTTATTGGGCACCCTGGATGACGGACGAAAATGAATTGCTGAAACAGCAGTTGCGTGCAGAACAGCAACGCATGGTGGTGGCGAAGAGTTTGCGCGCACAGCTATTTCAAGGTGACGCCGCGGAACCTGACGATTTTCCGCTAGACGGTGCAGGTGACGATAGCACCTGGCACTGATATCCGCAGGGCGGCTGGATTTTAGCGGCTAAATTCGAGGGCATCGGCCAGAGTCATGTATGTAGTATGTTGTACGCTACTACAACATACTACATACATAGCGCAGGGCTCTGCGCTTAGCTGGCTGTAATGACGATCCGTCAGTTTGGATTTTTGGCGTCTTGTTGCTTGCCTGCTCTGCGCGTCGAGATGGCATCCAGCTCATCTACCAGGTCCTCCGCTCGCAGGTGGGTGTATCGCCGCAGCATCTGCATGGACTTGTGGCCGCTGATTGCCGCTACCTGTTGGTCGCTCAGACCGCCTTCGACAAAACGGCTGACCGCTTCATGGCGAAGGTCGTGGAATCGTAGGTCTTTCAGCCCGACACTTTCCTTGGTGTTCAACCAGACCTTGTTGAAATTGTAGGGCCGACGCTGACCATCTTTTCCAGGCTCCCCGAAGAAGATCAGATCGGTATCAATGGGTCGAACCGGGTTGGCCAGGGCCTGACGAAATATGTCTACTGCGGCACTGGTCAGGGGAACGGTGCGGGGCAGGGTATTCTTCGTCTCCAGAAGGCGCACAATGCGCCGTTTCAGATCGACCTGGCTCCGGCGAAGGGTGGTGATCTCCGACGAACGCATGCCTGTTTCCAGGGCGATACGAACAATCCAGCCGAGCATTGGGTTGCTGTGGGCATCGACTGCCTGCATCAGTCGTGTTTCTTCGTCCAGGCTAAGACGCCGTTCGCGACCGGGTGGCGGTGAGGGGCGGCGGATGTTCTGTACTGGATTGCTTGGCAGGCCAATACCCCATTCCTTGATCGCGGTGCTGAACATGTGGCCCAGCAGTGCCAGATCGAGGCGGACTGTGTTCGGGGAGCGGGGCTTGGGGGTGGGTCTTCCCTTGGCGTCCTTTCTATCCAGCCCTGCCAGTCGGTCATCACGATACTTGGCGATGATCTCAGGGGTGAGGGCGGCCAGGGAGTACTTGCCGAGGTGCTGAATTAACGGCTTGGAGTGCCGAGCGTCGCTGGCTGCTGAAGATGGTCGCTTGGTGGGCGAGACCTCTGCCAGGTAGCGCTTGAGGGCATCAGCGACTGTCATCCGCTCGGACGGAGCGCGTTGGATGTAAACGCCGCGCACCATCTCGTCTTCTGTTCGACGTGACCAGTCTTCAGCATCCCGTTTGGTACGGAAGGTTTTGGTTGCTGTTGGAAAGCCGACTTTGCGGATGACGGCTTTCCAGGTGCCGGAGGGTGTCTTTACCAGTGTCGCCATAGGAGCCTCGGTACAGTTCCAGTGTTTCTGACTGTACCGAAATTGTACCTTTGGGACAATTTGGCGGTAGATGGTGGGCCCAGCAGGACTTGAACCTGCGACCTACCGATTATGAGTCGGCTGCTCTAACCAACTGAGCTATAGGCCCTTTTTCTGATTTTACCTTCGCAAGCCAAGGCTTCGAAGGTGGTAATTCTAACGCTTCCTTCAGGCCTCGACTAATCGATTATGAGTCGAGTGCTCTGACCAACTGAGCTATGGGCCCGAAACTGTTTGCGGTTCGTACTTTACGCGTACATGAAGAAATTTCGCGTTTTGCGTACTCGGTGCAACCGATTGAAATATATAACTATTTTGTACCTGTTGGCAACCTAGCCCATTCTATTATGAGTCCCCTGCTCTAACCAACTGAGCTACAGGCCCAAGGGGAAGGAAATCAAGGATAGGGGAAGATACAAGAGATCGGGCGACAGGGGAAGCTTGTCCCGGGTTTTCCGGCATTTGCGGGGGGTGTTTCTGCCCCTGGCGTGGCGCGTCTTGTTGTTCACCGCCAGACCCGCTCCCGCGTTTGCGGGGGCGGCCTGGCGGTGAACCAGGCTTAATTATTCCAGTTATTCCATTATTTCAGTTATTCCAGATCCAGGAAACTGCGCAGCATCTCCGAGCGGGAGGGGTGGCGCAGCTTGCGCAG
Source organism: Ectothiorhodospira lacustris (assembly GCF_022227785.1). NCBI lineage: Bacteria > Pseudomonadati > Pseudomonadota > Gammaproteobacteria > Chromatiales > Ectothiorhodospiraceae > Ectothiorhodospira > Ectothiorhodospira lacustris. The sequence continues at coordinate 60,786 of NZ_JAJNQM010000006.1, forward strand.
GGCCTTGGCTTCGATCTGGCGGATGCGCTCGCGGGTGACGTCGAACTGTTTGCCCACCTCTTCCAGGGTGTGGTCGGTGTTCATGTCGATGCCAAAGCGCATGCGCAGGACCTTGGCCTCCCGGGGGGTCAGGCTGGCCAGGACCTCGCGGGTGGTCTCCGACAGGCTTTCCCGGGTGGCGGATTCGATCGGAGACTGCACGTTCACGTCCTCGATGAAATCTCCCAGGTGGGAGTCCTCGTCGTCACCGATGGGCGTCTCCATGGAGATGGGCTCCTTGGCGATCTTGAGCACCTTACGCACCTTGTCCTCCGGCATCTCCATGCGCTGGGACAGCTCCTCCGGGGTGGCCTCCCGACCCATCTCCTGCAACATCTGCCGGCTGATGCGGTTGAGCTTGTTAATGGTCTCGATCATGTGCACCGGGATACGGATGGTGCGTGCCTGGTCGGCGATGGAGCGGGTGATGGCCTGCCGGATCCACCAGGTGGCATAGGTGGAGAACTTGTAGCCGCGGCGGTATTCGAACTTGTCCACCGCCTTCATCAGGCCGATGTTGCCTTCCTGGATCAGGTCCAGGAACTGCAGGCCGCGATTGGTGTACTTCTTGGCAATGGAGATCACCAGACGCAGGTTGGCTTCCACCATCTCCTTCTTGGCGCGGCGGGCTTTGGCCTCGCCGATGGACATGCGGCGGTTGATGTCCTTGATCTCACCGATGGTGAGGCTGGACTCTTCCTCGATGGTCACCAGACGCTTCTGGGCGCGCAGGATGTCATCCCGATGTTCCGCCAGCAGTTCCTTGTATTTGCTGGTCTTGCCCTTGAGGCAATCATCCAGCCATGTCAGGTTGGTTTCGTTTTCCGGGAAGGTGCGGATGAAGTCCTTGCGGGGCATCTGGCAGGTGTCCACGCACAGGCGCATGATGGCACGCTCCTGATTGCGGATACGTTCCACCATACCGTGCAGGTCCGCGGTGAGCTGATCCACCAGGCGGGGCACGAGCTTGAACTCCATGAAGTAGCGAGCCAGCTCCTCCCGGGCCTGGCGGTATTCTTCCCGCTTGTCGGCGCCGGCGTGGGCAATGGCCTTCTCGTACATGCCCTTCAGGTGGGTGAAGCGGATGCGGGCCTCTTCCGGGTCCGGACCGGTGTCCTCGGGGGCGGCTTCGTCGTCGCCGTCGTCGTCATCACCGTCGCCGTCGGCATCGCTGTCATCGCCGTCTTCCGCGGCCTTCACGGAAGGGGTGTCTTCCTTGGGCAGGGAGACGGCAGCGATTTCGTCGGCATTGGGGTCGATGAAGCTGACGACCACGTCCGTGAGCTTGGTTTCGCCCGCTTCCACCTGTTCCCACTCGGCCAGCAGTGAGGCGATGGACTGGGGGTAGTGAGCCAGGGCGAACAGCACCTGGGACAGGCCGTCCTCGATGCGTTTGGCAATCTGGATCTCGCCTTCGCGGGTGAGCAGTTCCACCGTGCCCATTTCGCGCATGTACATGCGCACCGGGTCGGTGGTGCGGCCGAATTCGCCATCCACGGAGGCCAGCGCGGCGGCGGCCTCTTCGGCGGCGTCGTCGTCGGTGGAGACGGAACTATCGGAGAGGATCAGGCTGTCGGAATCAGGCGCCTGCTCATGGACGGTGATGCCCATGTCGTTGATCATGGCGATGATATCTTCGATCTGTTCGGGATCGACGATGGTGTCCGGCAGGTGATCGTTCACCTCGGCATAGGTCAGGAAGCCCTGTTCCTTGCCTTTGGCGATGAGCTCCTTCAGGCGGGATTGCTGTTCTTCGTGATTCATGGAAACCTGCTCAAGCTGGGACCTGTGCGCAAACCGGGGAGGCTCTGGCCGGGACTGAAACGTTCAAGTATAGCACTCAATATGGGTCGCTACCATCTTCACCCGAAACAGGATGCTATCCTGCGGGTGGCCTTGATGCTGTGCGTGGCCTACTGAGGCTTCCTGATCAGCAAGGTTTTCAGTTCGACCTTTTCATCATCCGACAAGGCCGCCCGGGACGCCTTGGCCAGCAAGGCCTCGGTGCGCTGCTGTATGTACTGTTGACGCAGGCGGCCCAGGGCATCCTGCAGCAGTTTCGGCACCGCTTCTTCCTGGCTGGGCGGCGGCTGCCATTGGGCCAATTTTAGTAGATGCCGGCCGGTTTCGCTGTCTCGCCAGCGCTCCAGTAGCCCCGCGGTTGTTAGATGGGGGTTCTGCCTGAGAGTTTCAAGCACTTGTACCAGGACTTTGACTCCCGGTGTGTTCAGGTGCTCAAGCCAGTGCATGTCACCCAGGTCCTGAGCCAGTGTCGGCTGGTCCAGCAGTACCGACAATGCCAGGCGTACCGGCGTGATCTCCAGTCGTTGCCGTCGGGTCGCCGGGGAGGGGCGGGGAGGGGGCGAGGGCGCCGGGGTGTCGTCGGGGGCACGCGGACCCAGACCCCGTTCGAACTGATCCGTGGAAACACTGGCCAGTTGTGCCAGTTCGTTGATGATCTGGGCCCGCAGCAGGCCTTCGGGCATGTCACGGATCAGCCGTGCGGCCTGGGCGCCCAGGGCGGCCCGACCTTCCCGGGTGCCGGCGTCATGGCGCTGCCGGAGTCCGTCGATGAGCACATCTGACAGGGGGCGGGCCTGACGCATGCGTGCCTGCAGACCTTCGGGACCTTCCCGGCGCACCAGGGTATCCGGGTCTTCACCTTCCGGCAGGAACAGAAAACGGACCTGACGCCCGTCCCGCATCACCGGCAGGGTCTGCTCCAGGGCACGCCAGGCGGCTTCCCGGCCGGCCCGATCACCGTCGAAGCAGAACACCAGGTGCGGGACCACCCGGAACAGTCGTTCCAGGTGATCCCGGGTGGTGGCGGTGCCCAGGGTGGCCACCGCATTGCGCAGGCCGAACTGGGCCAGGGCAATGACATCCATGTAACCTTCCACCACCAGCAGTTCCTCCAGCCGGGGAGAGGCCTTGCGGGCTTCATACAGGCCGTAGAGGTGTTGACCCTTATGAAACACAGGGGTTTCCGGGGTGTTCAGGTATTTGGGGTCGCCCGGCCCCAGCAGGCGACCACCAAAGCCCACCACCCGGCCGCGGCTGTCGCGGATGGGGAACATGATGCGGCCCCGGAACCGGTCATAGGGCGGGCCGCTGTCCCGACGGGTGGCCAGGCCGGCGCTGAGCAGTTCCTGTTCCTCAAATTCCCCGCTCAGGGTCCGGAGCAGGTCATCACGGACGTTGGGGGCAAAACCCAGGCGATAATCCCGGGCGATCTCGCCAGTAAGTCCCCGCTGCTTGAGATAGTCCACGGCCTCCGGGTGGTGCCTCAGGTTGTCGGTGAAATGGGCGGCGGCGGCCTCCTGGGCGGCGATGAGGCGCTGGAAGTCTTCGCTATCCCGGCGTCCCGGGCCGCTTTCCCGAGGGACGTCCATCCCGGCCCGTCGAGCCAGCTCTTCCACCGCCTCGACAAACTCCATGTTGTCGTACTCCATCAGAAAGCTGATGGCGGTGCCGTGGGCGCCGCAGCCGAAGCAGTGATAGAACTGCTTCTGCGGCGTGACATAGAAAGACGGGGTCTTTTCCGCGTGAAAGGGACAGCAGGCGGTATATTCCCGGCCCTGTTTCTTCAGGGTAACGCGGCTACCCACCAGCTCCACGATGTCGGTACGGGCCAGCAGTTCATCAATGAAGGTTTGGGGAATGCGGGACATGGACTTTCCTGGCCCTTCTCCCGCGAGGGGAGAAGGGCATGCCGGCGGCTGAATCAGTTCGCCATCGCGTCCTGCACCGACCGGAAACTACGGATGAACGGCTGATTGCGCCGGACTTCCGCCGGCAGGGCAGGGATGGCGCTGCGGGCGGCGTCGGCGGTGGCATAGGAGCCAAATATCAGCACATACAGGGTCTGTTCCCCACGCCGCATGGGGAACCAGGCGACATCTCCGGGCAGATTGGTGTTGCGGGCATAGTCCCGGACCGCCGCCTCATTGCCCCCGGCCAGAATCTGGACGGTGAAACGATCCGGAGACTGGGCGCGGAGCCACTGGACATCACGGATGCGTTTGCCGTCTGCCGTGGTCGGCGCCGGAGCGGGCGGTTGCGGTGCCGCTGGTGCCGGTTGCGCTGGTGCCGGTGCCGGTGCCGGTGCCGGTTGTGCCGGGGCGGGAGGTGCGGGCTCAGGCGCCGGCATCGATTCGGGTTCCGGCTCCGGTTCCGGCATCGGGGTCGGATCGGGTGCCGGTGCCGGGCGGGGCGGCGTGATTGGCACAGGCTGAACCGGTACCGGCTGCAGGATGCGGTCCTGAGGCTGTTCCACGGGTGCCGGCCGGGAGGGTTGCTGCGGCAACATGATGGGCTGGCTGAGGGTGGTATCCGGGGTATCGTCACGACCCGTGAAGAGGCTGGTCAGGGTCAGTGCCACGGCCACCAGGACCACGCCGGCCACTGCCGGCGCAAACCAGCGCTGCTGCCAGAAGGCCGCAGCGGCGCCGGTGCCGTCGTCGTCGTCGGTTTCCTCGTCTTCGGGTGCCGTGGAAGCGCCCGGGTTGCCGAACAGGGCGGCAAGGCGCTTGTTGGCGAGGGTATTGATGCGTCCGGGCAACCCTGCGGAATCCCGGTGGATCGCCTGGATCGCATCATCGTCCAGCAATCGGGGGTTTTCCAGACCGGCGGCCTGAAGCCGGTGACGCAGATAGGCGGCCGTCTGCTCCCGGGTAAAGGGGCGCATCTGCACGGTCATTTGCGTTTCCGGGGTGTCCAGGGACTCATCCAGGGTGCTCAGACGTTCTTCAATCTCCGGTTCGCCCACCAGCAGCAGGCCGAAACATCGATCGGTCTGATCATGGACATGGCGCCGGGTCTGAACCAGCTCCGCCAGGACTTCCGAGTCAAGCAGATGGGCATCGTCAATGGCCAGTATGGGGCGCATACCCTGCTGGATCATGGCGGTCATGAAACCGTCCAGATGATCACCGCCCTGGGGCGGGGCCGCATCCTTCCAATACTGACGCACGGTGTAGTCGATGGCCGCCAGGCTGATGTTGGCGCGGGCCTTGAAGGCACAGAAGTCCAGGTTCTCTCGGCCCTGCCCCAGTATCTTCAGCAGCTGGGTACTCTTGCCCACGCCCAGCTCGCCCTTGAGGATGACGATGTTCTGGTCATTGCGTAGATGTTCAAGGACCACGTTCACCGGCATGTCGGTGGCCGGATCCGTGTAGAGGAATTCCTCGTTGGCGACTGGACCGAAAGGTTGTTGCTGGAGTCCGAGTCTTTCGAGACAGTCGGCGGACAGCATGTCGTTGGCCATGGCTTACCTGGGTGTCATGAGAGTGTGTTCGGGTCGAACAGGCGACCGTACTCGGCAATGGCAAAACGATCGGTCATGCCTGCCAGATAGTCTGCGATGGCGCGGGCCCGGCCGGTGTCGCCGGATTCCGCCGCCAGGCGTTTCGCCTTGTGTTCATGTTCGGTGGGCAACAGCGCAGGGTCGGCCATGTAGGCCTGGAACAGCGCTGTCAGCACCCCGGCTGCCTTGACGGTCATGCGCTTGACCCGGTAATGCCGGTAGAGATGCTGACGCAGAAACCGTTTCAATTCAAGGTTATATTCCCGGATCTGTGGACTGAAGCAAATCAGGGGGCGGGGCTGCAGGCGCACGGCCTCCAGGCTGTCCGGGGCGGCCTCGATGATGCGGGCCCGGCTGCTGTCTATCAGGTCTGTGACCAGACGGTTGATCATACGGCGGATCACTTCGTGGCGGGTGCGTTTTTCACTCAGCGTCGGGAAGCGGGTGCGCACCTCATGGAAGGCCTCCCGGAACAGGGTAACTTCCAGTAGCTGATCCACGGTGATCAGCCCCGAGCGCAGACCGTCATCCACGTCGTGGTTATTGTAGGCGATTTCGTCCGCCAGGTTGTTGAGCTGGGCCTCCAGGCTGGGCTGATGGCCGAGGAGGAAACGGGCCCCGACATCGCCCAGGGTGGGTGCCGCCGTCGGGGTGCAATGCTTGAGGATGCCTTCCCGGGTCTCGAAGGTCAGGTTCAGGCCGTCGAACTCCGCGTAATGGGCCTCCAGCACATCCACCACCCGCAAGGACTGCAGATTGTGCTCGAACCCGCCGTAATCGGCCATGCACAGGTTCAGGGCATCCTGACCGGCATGACCGAAGGGGGTGTGACCCAGGTCGTGGGCCAGGGCAATGGCCTCGGTGAGGTCTTCGTTGAGACGCAGCACCCGGGCGATGGCACGGGCGATCTGTGCCACTTCCAGGCTATGGGTGAGGCGAGTACGGAACAGGTCCCCCTCGTGATTGACGAATACCTGGGTCTTGTATTCCAGACGCCGGAAGGCGGTGGAATGGATGATGCGGTCCCGGTCGCGCTGAAACTCGCTGCGATAGCGGGGCGGGTCTTCAGGGTGATGGCGCCCCCGGCTGCTGCACTCATGCGCCGCATAAGGGGCGAAGCGCTCGGGTTCCATGGCGGGCGCCGGATGGGTGTTCATGGGCGGGCCAAGGCCTCCAGGGTATCGTCCAGGGCGAGGGGATCGAAGTCGGCGGTGACCAGTGACTGTCCGATGCCCCGCATGAGCACCAGTCGCAGCCGGCCTTGCCGGACCTTCTTGTCCACCGCCATCAACTCCCGAAACCGGGTTGCGGAGAGTCCCGGCGGGGCCTCGACGGGCAGCCCCGCGGCATGGATCAGGGCCGTGATACGTTCCATGTCGGACTCGCCCATCCAGCCCATGCGGCAGGACATCCGTGCGGCCATCACCATGCCCATGGCCACGGCCTCGCCGTGCAGCCAGCGGCCGTAGCCCAGTCCGGTCTCGATGGCGTGGCCGAAGGTATGGCCCAGGTTGAGCAGGGCGCGGCGGCCGGATTCCCGCTCATCCTCCGCCACCACCCGTGCCTTGTCGGCGCAGGCGCGGCGGATGGCGAAGGCCAGGGCCTCCGGGTCTCGCGCCCGCAGGCGGGGGAGGTGCTGTTCCAACCACTGGAAGAATTCCGGATCATCGATGAGGCCGTACTTGATCACCTCGGCGATGCCGGCGCTCAGTTCCCGGTCGGGCAGGGTGTTGAGGGTGTCGGTGTCGATCAACACCAGACGGGGCTGGTGAAAGGCCCCGATCATGTTCTTGCCCAGAGGGTGATTGACGCCGGTCTTGCCGCCGACGGACGAGTCCACCTGGGAGAGCAGGGTGGTGGGGACCTGAATGAAATCGATACCCCGCTGATAGCTGGCGGCGGCAAAGCCGGTGATGTCGCCGATCACCCCGCCGCCCAGGGCGATCAGTACGGCACCGCGGTCCAGGCGCCGCTCCAGCAGGGCAGTGTAGATCGCATCCAGGGTCTGCAGATTCTTGAACTGCTCGCCATCGGGCAGGACCACCGTCTCCACCGGGCCGGAACCGGTCCGGGCCAGGGTCCGGGTGAGGGTATCCAGATAGAGGGGCGCGATGGTTTCGTTGGTGACCACCATGGTCCGCCGGCCCTCAAGGGCCTGGGCAAACCGCGCCGGTTCGTCAAGAAGACCCCGGCCGATATGAATCGGATAGCTACGTTCGTCAAGATCAACGGTGAGTGTGTCCATAGGGCCATCATACTCGACGTGTGAAAACCAAGACCAGATGCGGTAAGCCGGGATGAATGCGTCAGGTTCCCACCACCTGGTCCGCACCCACACCGCGGGGGGGGGCGGCAGCCCCCCCCGGTCGCCGGAAACGCCGGGCAATGGTCCTGACCGTACCGCGCAGATGTTCCCGGTCGGTGTCCACGATCAGGTGGGCGATTTCCCGGTACAAGGGGTCGCGGGTACGGAACAGTGCTTCCAGGCGGGCGCGGGGATTGTCGGTCTGCAACAGGGGGCGGTTGCGGTCCCGGGAGGTGCGTCGTAGTTGGGTATTCACCGAGGCGCGCAGATAGACCACCAGACCGCACCGGGCGAGCCGGGTCCGGTTCTCCGGGCGCATCACCACGCCGCCGCCCGTTGCCAGCACGATGCCCTGACGATTGCACAGATCGTCGATCACGGCCGATTCCCGGTCCCGGAAACCGGTCTCGCCCTCGTATTCGAAGATGGTGGGGATGTCCACCCCGGTGCGCCGCTCGATTTCCTTGTCGCTGTCCACGAAGGGCAGATGCAGATAGGTGGCCAGGTGGCGGCCCACGGTGGATTTGCCGGCACCCATGGGGCCGATGAGGATGATGTTGGACATGCCGGCCAAGACGGGGAATCCCACTCGTTTCACGTGGTTGCGATGGTGGCATGGAGCGGTGAAGGATGGCAAATGCAGCGGACATGTCGGCGGTGGTGGAAGTGGATTACACTCGGGCAAGGACCGCTGTCATTCCAGTGCGCACTTCACCATGGAGTCATTCGCATGATGCAAAAGACCCTGCTTTCCCGTTCCGTGACGGCTCTGATCCTGCTGCCGGCGCTCATGCTCGCGGGGTGTGGCCAGACCAGTTACAGCGCCGATGAGCGCATGGAGCGCGCCCTGACCTTTCAGGCGGAAGGCGACCTGCGCGCCGGGATGATCGAATACAGAAACATCCTGCAGACAGAACCTAATCATGTGGAGGCCCGCTGGCGACTGGGGGTGGCCCATCTGGAACTGGGTGAGGCCGCCGCCGCCGAGGGTGAATTTCGGCGGGCTATGCACCTGGGTTGGGACGCGCCCGAAGCCGCGGTACTCATGGCCCGCGCCCAGCAGATGCAGGGCCGGTTCGACAGTGTGGTCAGCGGCCTTGATCCGGACCGTCTGCAGCGCCCCGAGGACATCCGTGACGCCGAAGTGCTGATGGGCTGGGCACTGCTGGGGTTGGAGCGTCCCGATGATGCCGCCGATGCCTTCCGCAAGGCGCTGGAACTGGCACCCCATCATGCCCCCGCCCTGACCGGACTGGCCCAGGTCCACCTGCTCAAGGGAGAGATCGACCGTGCCAGGCTTCGCCTGACCGAAGCCCTGGAACACCAGCCCAACTACACCGATGCTTGGGATCTGCTGGGAGAGATCTTCCGCACCCAGGGACGTCTGGATGATGCCGAGCAGGCCTTCACCCGCATGATCGAAAGTGCCGCCATGCCGTACATGGGCCACTTCAAGCGGGCCCTGACCCGCATTGCCCGTCAGAACTGGGAGGGGGCCAATGAAGATCATCGGGCGTTGGTGCGACTGGGCAGCGACCTGCCGGCCACGGCCTACATCGACGGCATGATCCGATTCCATGGGCGTGATTTCCAGGGCGCCGTGCGCGCACTGGAAACCGCTCTGCGCGGCAATCCCGGCTATCTGCCGGCCCTGTTCTTTGCCGGCGCCGCCCACTATGCCCTGGGCAATCTCCAGCAGGCCGATACCCATCTGGGCCGTTTCGTGCGGGTACAGCCCGACTCGGTTGCGGCCAATCGGTTGCTGGCTGCCGTCCGCCTGCAGGCCGGACAGGTGGAAGATGCCGAGGTACTCCTGGATCGCGCCCTGGCCCGGGATCCGGCAGACCTGCTGGCCCTTGAGCTGATGGCGGGCGTCCATGCCATGCGCGGCGATGCCGCGGCCGGCATCGGTTTGCTGCGGGAACGGGTGGCGCTGGATCCGGAATCCATTCCCGCTCGCATGAGACTGGCCCGAGCCCTGATCGAAGGCGGTGAGCGAGTGGCCGGGCTCAAGGAGCTGGAATCCCTGCAATCCCTTATTCCTGATGAGCAGATGCTGGAACTGGCTACGGTGGTGCGGCTGCTGGAAGAACGCAATTTTCAGGAGGCCCTGACCCTGGCGCAGGAGCTGGATGAAAAGCAGCCGGATCGGGCCGCGCTCAGCAACCTGATCGGCGTGGCGCATCTGGGGCTGGGGGATCTGGCCCAGGGCCGGGAGTCCTTTGAACGGGCCCGGCGCCAGGAACCCGGTAATCTCATTGCCACCCGGAATCTGGCGGTGTTGGCGATGCAGATGGAGGGGCCGGATCAGGCCCGGCAGATTCTGGAGTCCTCCCTGCAGCAACGTCCCGATGACCATCGGCTGTTGCTGCTGCTGGCCAACCTGGAAGAAAACCGGGGCGACCGGACCCGGGTCGGCCCCTTGCTGGAGCGAGCGGTGGCCGCCGCCCCCGAGGCGTTGGAACCAAAGATCCTGCTGGCCCGTTACTACCTTAACAACGATGAGTCCCGGCGTGCCGTCTCCCTGCTGGAGGGGTTGCGTGCCGCCAACCCGGATAATCCCGCTCTGCTGGAAACCCTGGCCCTGTCCCAGGCGGCGTCCGGGCAGGTGGACAATGCCATCACCCATCTGAGGCGCCTCACCGAGATCGCGCCACGGAATGCGGAAACCCATTATCGTCTGGGTCTGCTGCAGCACCAGGCAGGGCGCCCGGCCGAGGCCCGAGGCGCCCTGGCCCGGTCCCTGGAGCTGGATGCAGAGCATCTGGGTGCCCTGGCGGCCCTGGCCGACCTGGAGCGGGAGGCGGGGCGTCCACAGGAAGTTCTGACCCTGTCCCGCCGCCTGCAGTCCCTGGAGGCCGGCCGTGCCTTCGGGTGGTTGTTGGAGGGGGATGTTCACTACGCGGCCGAGTCCTTCGGCAAGGCGGCCGACGCCTATGAGTCCTCCTATCAGGCCCAGGCCACCACCGAGTCCGCCATCAAATACTTCGAGGCCCGGCGCCGGGCAGGGGATCTGCAACAGGCCCGTCGACTGCTGGCCGGCAGGGTGGACGCGGTGCCCGCCGATGCCCAGTCGCGGATGGTGCTTGGCACGTCCTTCCTGGAAACGGAGGAATACGACCGGGCGCTGCCCCATTATGAAATCCTGGTGGAGCAGGTGCCGGGCAATGCCATCTTACTCAACAATCTCGCCTTCATGTATCTGAGACAGGGGGACGAGCGCGCCCTGGCAATGGCCCGGGAAGCCCATCGACTGGCCCCCGAGATTCCTCACATCCAGGACACCCTGGGCATGGCCCTGCTGGCGCAGGGGGATACCGTCGAGGCCCTCCGATTGATCCAGGCCGCTCGCGAGGCCCTGCCGGATGATCCCACCATCGGCTATCACCATGCCCTGGCCTTGCATCACAACCAGCGTTCGGCAGAAGCCCGTGCCGTGCTTGAAGCCGTGCTGGCCAAGTCTGATGCCTTCAGCGAGCGTGCGGCGGCCGAGGCCCTGCTGTCGCAACTGAAGTGACGGCCGCTTGACCCGGCCCCTGCACCTGCGGGGCCGGGTCTTGTGCATCAAAAAATGCGCAGTGCTGTGTACACTCAAGGACTCAAGGACGAACATCTGGCGAGAGGTGCCGACCCATGTTGCCTGCATGTGCTGTGCGTTATTACCGTACCGGGCGGTACGGAGGATTTTCCCTGACCGAGGTCCTGGTGGCCCTGGTCGTGTTGTCCATCGGCCTGCTGGGGCTGGCGGCCCTGCAACTGAACGGTCTCAAGGGCGTGCACTCCGCCTATCAGCGCACCCTGGCCGGCGTGATCGCCATGGATGCCGGCGAGCGGCTGTGGATGAGTCTGGCCGATGGGAAAGAACCGGAGGACATCCAGGCCGAATGGCTGAGCGACTGGGGGAATGACACAGATTCACCCGGTTACACTCCGGGCAAGGCCACCTTGCCGGGCTTGAGTGCCAGTTCCATCAAGCCTGACCCTGACCCTGACCCTGACAGGGGATGGATCATCACCGTGCGCTGGTCCGAGGGACGATTTGACGAGCCCTCCGGTCAGTCGGTGTTCGAGTTCGAGTACCGCCTCACCCTGCCGACAGGGGGTGGCTCATGAGCGCACCTTCCTCTTGCCGGATTCCCTTGCCGCGTGAGTCGGGCCTGTCCCTGGTGGAATTGATGGTGGCCATGGTCCTGGGCCTTCTGCTGCTGGCGGGGGTGATCCAGGTCTTTCTGGGCAACCAGACCGCCTATCGGGAGACTCAGCGCCTGGCCGCCCTCCAAGAGGCCATCGGCTACGGCGTGGACTTCATGGTCCGGGACATCCGGGGCGCCAGTGCCCTGGAGCATGACAACGGGGTACTCCGGGTGACCCGTGATCGGGATCTGGCCTGGTGCGGTGTTGATGTGGGGGTAGGGGATGTCTTCTACTTCGTGGCGGCCGGTGGTCTGCGCTGCGGCGACGGCGCCACCCAGAACCATGAGCTGGTGCCGGGGCTGAAGGATGGATCCATGGTCATCAGCCCGATACCGGGCAATGGCCAAACCATCGGCGTCCGTATCAGCCTGGTTTTTGAAAGCCGTTCCGCCCCCAATCAGCCCGTCCATGAGCACTTTGTGCAATTTCATGTGGCGCTGCGCAACGCCCTTCTGCCTTACGTTCAATAGCCTCTTGCCTGCACCGAACTCTGAACCAGTTCAAGGTTTTCCGGGTATCGGGTTGCTCTAATGGATGAATCGAGGCGACAGACGGACTTGTCAGGGAGGTTGAGATGTCCATTTCTCCGGTTCGCGAGCGGGGTGCCGTGCTGGTGGTCAGCCTGGTGCTCCTTGTCCTGGCCACCCTTGTGGGCGTGAGCGGCATCAGCACGGCGGTGATTCAGGAAAGGATTGCCGGTAACCACAAGCAGATCTCCGATGCCTTTATGGCGGCGGAGGACGGTCTTGGCAGCGTCATCAAGGCGGTTGCGGATCCGGGACCATCCGGCATGGAGTTCTGGAGTTCGAAGGAGGACATGGTCCAGCTCATCGGTGCCGGTCGCCACTATGTGGGCGGGGCCGACGGCCCGGGCGCCTACTGGGAACTCGACGAGAGCGCCAGCATGATTGACGGGCATCAGGCGGAAGTCGTCCTGATCGGCCGCAGTTCCGATTCGGAGATCGCCGCCCAGCGCGCCCTCGTCCTGCAAGTCAGCCGCTGGTTCGATCCCTCTCCCGATTCCGCCTACACCTGCATCGGCGCGGCTTGTGAACAGGATCGGGTGTTGCCCATGCGAAGGTACAGGACCATCCAGTACGATGGCAGGGACTGGACTCCCCCCAGCCAGGTCAGCTGTGAGTCGGGTAGCTGTCAGGCGGAGATCAGCCAGGAAGAGGGTGTCGGGCCCATGGCGGGTATCCACCTGATGCCCCAGGATGCTGGCGACCAAGCAGGTTCTTTCGAACTGCATGATGCCGAAGGCGAAGTGATCGGCAGTCCCCAGCTGAGGATCACTTCACTGCCGTCCTCGCCGAACGAGGGGGGCGTGCGTAGCTGGCAGCAATACCTGCAGACCTTGCTGGCCGGTTCGTCTGATCGCATTATCCATGTGGACCTTGGTGCCTCCGCGGATGCTGACAGTCCAGCGCTTGGCGAGATCATCGGCACAAGCGAGCCCGGGGTCTATCACATCACGGGATCCGGCAGCATTGGTCTTTCCGGAGATGTTCACGGTGCCGGTGTACTGATCATTTCCGGTGACCCTTCCTCCGGTGCGTCACAGCAGACGGTCAACCTGTTCCCTTCCAGTGGTTCATTCACGTTTGAAGGTCTGGTTATCCTCCGGGATGGCGTCATCCTCAATGCTGAACAGGCCGACGTCAGCCTCTATGGTGCCGTGGTGGTCATGCTTGGCGAGCATCAGGGTTCGGGCGGCGGACTGGTGGGTAATGTGGATATCCGTTACAGCAGTAAAGCCTTGGCAAATCTCACCGAGCATCGTCTATGGGATCCCGTGCGCCCCGATTTCACCTGGGCCTGGAAAGAAAAAATGGACCTCTATGCCCTGAATGAGGAAGCCTCTTGATCATGT
>NZ_JAJNQM010000060.1:0-21339 GCF_022227785.1 Ectothiorhodospira lacustris
CACCGATACCGACGGAGAAGTTCATGCTGGTTCGGTCCGACAGGCGGTGGGACAGGCCCCATAGAAAGGTTCCCACCTGCACGCGGTCAAAGGTCGGATTGAGAGGGTCTCCTAATTCGCGCTTGGTTTTGAACACGATGCTGTGGTCATAGCCGAAACTCAAGGAAGTTCGATTGTTCAGGGCAAATCCGGTCCCCAGGCTGAAGCCCAGGGCATTACCCGGGTCGATCTTGCCTTGGTCATTGCCCACGTCCCTTTCCAGGTTCCACACATAGCTGATGTTGCCGTAGATCACGGCGGGGTCTGTGGAGTAAATGACCGTGAGGCTGGGCTGTACCGCCCAAAACCCTGAGCCGGTAGGCTGTTCAAGGAAGATATCAACGCCAGGGATTTCTTCTCCGGTACTGTCTTTTGCCGGCACCCGGTCCACCTCAAAAGGTGAGGTTCCCGTGGTGCTTTTGACGCGCAGATTGCCGATAAAGAAAGGCTTCCCGGTGACTGCGCGATTGAACTGATAATGTAAACCCAGTTCAATATCGCCAAGTCCCATGCCATCGGACCCTGTGACCTGGTCCGCGGGTGTCCCCACCAGAATCTCCCGGCGTCGCAAGGACTCATCCCGCCAGACGTAGGGAATCCGCAAGCCCACTTCCACCCGGTCGGTCAGGCCATACCGCAGGGCGATGGCCGCCGTGAGGGTGTCCCTTTGCACCTCGCTGACGTCGATGAGCCCGATGGCGATGGCCGGCAGGATGGTGAAGCCGTCGATGGCCACGGTGGTGGATGAACTGTGGATGTACTGTAATGAGGGTTCCACCACCCACTTGCCCTTTGGGGTGAGCAGTCCACGCTCTTCGAAGACCGCTGCCACATCGGCCTGCCGCTGATCCTCGGGGGGGCGTTCCCCCACGACTTCCGGGGTCTGCGCCCAGGCCGGGGATGAGGCCAGGTAGATGGAAAGGATGGAGCCGGTTGCGAAAAATACGAATTTCCCAGACTGTGACATGCAGTCATTCCTATGTGGGCAGGTCTATGTGGGGGTGATCCTGCATGGCTGAAACGTTTCAGGGATTGCTGGACACGGACTGCCGCGTGGGTTCTTGCCCCGATAACGGGATGTCATGGCGGCGGGCCAGTCGGTACAACGTGATGCGCGAGACGTCGAGCCGACGTGCGGCGGCGGAGACATTCCCTTCGCAGAGTTGCAGGGCATCCAGGATGGCCTGGCGTTCGGCATCCGCGCGGATGGTCTCCAGGCTGGCGTGTTTGCTCTCGGCGACCAGGACATCCTCCAGTCCCAGGTCCACCGGCTGGATGTAGCGATGTTCGCACAGTACCAGCGCTCGCCGTACCCGGTTGATCAGTTCGCGGACATTGCCCGGCCAGCGATGGTCACGAATGGCCTCCATGGCGGCCGGGCTGAACCCCTTGACCGGGGTGGTCCGATCAGTGGAAAACTTGCGGAAGAAATGCCTGGCCAGCAAGACCGAGTCGCAGCCCCGCTCCCGGAGTGGGGGCATCTCGAAGCGGAGGACATCCAGTCGGTAGTAGAGGTCTTCCCGAAAGCGTCCCGAATGGACCGCGGCTTCCAGGTCCACATGGGTGGCGGCGACCACCCGGACATCAACCTTTTCCTCATGATCGCTGCCCACCTTCTGGACCGTCTGGTTCTGCAGGAATCGCAGCAGGGCTGCCTGGACTTCCAGCGGTAGGTCGCCGATCTCATCAAGAAACAATGTGCCGCCGTTGGCCGCCTGAACCCGGCCTGCCCGGGCCTTGTGGGCCCCGGTGAAGGCCCCGCGCTCGTGGCCGAAGAGTTCGGACTGGATCAGGGAGGCGGGGACGGCGGCGCAGTTGATGGCCTCAAAGGGGCCGTCGGCCCGCGGGGACTGGTCATGGACCGCCTTGGCGGCCACTTCCTTGCCGGTGCCGCTTTCTCCGGTGATGAGTACCGGGGCGCTCACCCGGGCCACCTTTTCAATGGTACGCATCACCTGGATCATGGACGGGTTTTCCCCGATCAGGGGGCTGTCCCGAAGCTTCACGGGGAGAATGGGGGTCGTGTGGAGCAGTTGCGCCATCCCCGAGGCATGGCCGAGCACCACTTTCAGGCGATAGGGATCAATGGGCAGGGAGTGAAAGTCGTGGCAGCAATGGCGAAGCAACTCTCTGATCCGGTTGTCCCACAGCAGAGAGGGTTCCACCAGGGCCACCCATTCGGTGTCGCGGTGCCGGCGCAAAAAGGCTTCCAGGTTCGGCAGGGTGTTCAGGGTGGGCGGCTGCAGCAGGAAGGCGCCGACCGGCACGGGGTTCTGGCGCAGGAACGCCTCGGCTTCGGCCAGGGTTGTAGCCGCAAGCACATGCCAGTTGCTGCCCAGCGGCGGTGGGCTGGGTGCCTGGGAAAAGTCGATCCAAAGTAGCCGGTGATGGGAATCTCGGCCTGGGTCCATGTGGTACTCCCCCGGTACGTCCCTTTCCTTGGCGGCGTGTGACAGATGACCGTGGATTTGAATGCATTAATCGCGCCGTTTTTTTTAAATTTATTAATTACAGAGACTTATCGTTATTTCTTATGGGTGAAGGTTATTTTATGTAAATAATTTCGACGATTCGGGCGAATCAGCGGGGCAGTCCTGTCACGGTTTGCCCGGACTGAACCCCGTGATCCTGGAACCATCCTCGGCGCATCTCCAGGGCATAGCGGGCCGCTCCCGTGGAATGGTGCAGGGTGCGACTGTGGGGTTGCATCCGGGCGATGTTCAGGATTTGCCCCTCCTCGTCGATGAATGCGACGGAGAGCGGCAGGGGCGTGTTGAGCATCCACATGGCCACTGGTTCGGGCTGCTCCCAGACGAAGAGCATGCCGTGGTCCGGGGGCAGGGATTCCCGGAACATGAGTCCCCGGGCACGCAGGTCGGCGGTGTCGGCCACTTCGGCGGTCAGATGATGGGTGCCGATCTGCAGGGGGATGACGGCCAGGGTGCCGGAGTCCGATGCCTCACCGCCTGCCTGCTCCTGGGTGGGCAGGCAGGCGGTGACCAGCAGTGCCGGCAGCAGCACCAGCAGCGGCAGGCCCATTCCCATCAGCATCTTTCCGGAAAGCCCAGTTCGTCCAGGCGCTCGGCCAGGGTGTCCCGCAGGGTCGGGTCGGCATCCACGGTGACGGTGCCCGCGGCCACGTCCACCGCCACTTGGTGGACCCCGGGTATCTGTCCCAGGCCTTTCTTAATGCTGTTGGCGCAGGCGCCGCACTGGATGTTGCTGACATTGAGGGTGATGCTCATGGATCGGACCTCCTTTAATGACGGAATCTTCGGGGGCTGAACAAGTCATCCCCGTGTTTAACAGGACATGGCCCCGTTTGAAAAGGTCACCTCCTTAATAGGTTACCTCCTTCTTAGCCCGTCATTCCCGCGAACGCGGGAATCCAGTCGCAGGCCGGCCCCTGGGCTCCCGCTTTCGCGGGAGTGACCATGCATGAATGGAGGGGAGTGACCGTGCATGAATGGAAGGGGGGGCGGCGGTCGGTGTGGTGTAACCCGCCCGCTTTTTTTCTGTCCCGTGAGCCGACGGTGTAAACTGTGCGGTCTTGGCAGCATTTCGGAGTTCACCATGCCCCAGTACAGATCCCGCACCTCCACCCATGGCCGTAACATGGCCGGCGCCCGCGCCCTGTGGCGTGCTACCGGCATGAAGGACGGCGATTTCGGCAAGCCCATCATCGCCATCGCCAACTCCTTCACCCAGTTCGTCCCCGGGCACGTACACCTCAAGGACCTGGGCCAGCTGGTGGCCCGCGAGATCGAGAAGGCCGGCGGCGTGGCCAAGGAGTTCAACACCATCGCCGTGGACGACGGTATCGCCATGGGCCACGGCGGCATGCTCTATTCCCTGCCGTCCCGGGAGCTGATCGCCGACGCAGTGGAGTACATGGTCAACGCCCATTGTGCCGATGCCCTGGTGTGCATCTCCAACTGTGACAAGATCACCCCCGGCATGCTCAATGCCGCCATGCGGCTGAACATCCCCGTGGTGTTCGTCTCCGGCGGCCCCATGGAGGCGGGCAAGGTGACCCGCGGCGAACAGGTCATCAGCCTGGACCTGGTGGATGCCATGGTGGCCGCTGCCGATCCCCATGAGAGCGATGAAACCGTGATGGAGTACGAGCGTTCTGCTTGTCCCACCTGCGGTTCCTGTTCCGGCATGTTCACCGCCAACTCCATGAACTGCCTCACCGAGGCCCTGGGCCTGTCCCTGCCGGGCAACGGTTCCCTGTTGGCAACCCATGCCGGGCGCCGGGAGCTGTTTCTGGAGGCGGGGCGCCTGGTGGTGAATCTGGCCAGGCGTTACTACGAGCAGGACGACACCGCCGTGCTGCCCCGCGCCATCGCCAGCCGCGAGGCCTTCGAGAATGCCATGAGCCTGGACATCGCCATGGGGGGCTCCACCAATACCGTGCTGCACCTGCTGGCGGCGGCCCGGGAGGGGGAGGTGGATTTCACCATGGCGGACATCGACCGCCTCTCCCGCAAGGTACCCAACATCTGCAAGGTGGCCCCGGCCACCCAGAAGTATCACATGGAAGATGTGCACCGGGCCGGTGGTGTGCCGGCGATCCTGGGTGAGCTGGACCGTGCCGGACTGCTGCACCGGGGTGTGCCCACGGTACACAGCCCCACCCTGGCCGATGCCCTGGCGCGTTGGGATGTGGCCGCAAGCGATGCCGCCGAGGCCCATGAACGCTTCCTGGCCGCCCCCGGCGGCGTGCCGACCCAGGAGGCCTTCTCCCAGTCCCGGCGTTGGGATGCTCTGGATCTGGACCGGGATCAGGGCTGCATCCGTGCGGTGGCACATGCCTATTCGAAGGATGGCGGACTGGCGGTGCTTTACGGCAACCTGGCCCCGGAAGGGTGCATCGTCAAGACCGCCGGGGTGGACGAGGGCATCCTGGTGTTTTCCGGCCCGGCCCGGGTGTTCGAAAGCCAGGACGCGGCGGTGGCGGCGATCCTGGGTGATCAGGTGAAGGCGGGGGATGTGGTGATCATCCGTTATGAAGGCCCTCGCGGTGGCCCGGGGATGCAGGAGATGCTCTACCCCACCAGTTACCTGAAGTCCAAGGGGCTGGGCAAGGCCTGCGCCCTGGTGACGGACGGACGTTTCTCCGGCGGCACCTCGGGCCTGTCCATCGGGCATGCGTCCCCGGAGGCCGCCGAAGGCGGCAACATCGGTCTGGTGGAAGAGGGTGACATCATCGAGATCGATATCCCGGCGCGGGTGATCCGCATGGCCGTGGAGGACGCGGAGCTTGAGCGTCGGCGGGCGGCCATGGAGCAGCGGGGTGACAAGGCCTGGCAACCGCTGGACCGTCAGCGGGTGGTGAGCCAGGCGCTCAAGGCCTATGCCCTGATGGCCACTTCCGCAGCGCGGGGTGCGGTGCGGGATATTTCCCAGCTGCAGGTGAAGCGGTAGGTTTTTCGGCGTTTCCCCTCACCCCAGCCCCTCTCCCGCAAGGGGAGAGGGGCTTTTCCTGCATCCTTCCAAAGGGATTTGATTGCCTATGGCGAGGTTCGCCCTTCTCCCCCGGGGGGAGAAGGGCGGGGATGAGGGGGAAGCATAACCCCGGCTAAAGGGTGATCGTCTCCTCGTACGCCGGCACCCGGGCATCGATGCCGTGTTCCTGCCGCAGCAGGTTCGCCAGCGCATCCCGGGCCCGGGGTTCGCCGTGCACCATGTAGAACACCGGCTTGTCCTTGAACCCCTTCGCCCAGGCCACCAGCTGACGCTGCCCCGCATGGGCGGAGAACCCGCCCAGGGTGTGTATTTGGGCCTTGACCGCCACTTCGCTGCCCAGCAGCTTGACCCGCTGCACCCCGTCCACCAGCATGCGTCCCAGGCTGCCCCGTGCCTGGAAGCCCACGATCACCACGTGGTTCTGTTTGCGCCACAGGTTGTACTTGAGATGGTGGCGGATGCGCCCGCCGGTACACATGCCGGCGCCGGCGATGATGATGGCCCCGGACTTGATCCGATTGATGGCCATGGACTCATCCATACGGCGGGTGAACTGCAGGATGGGCAGTGATGCCTCCAGGCGCTCTCCGGAGGCCTGGCGGAGCTGCTTGAGATCCTTGCCGTTGAGGGCGCCGCGGCGCCTGGCATACAGTTCCGTGACCTGGATGCCCATGGGGCTGTCCAGGAAGACCTTCTGTTGGGGCAAGCGGCCCTCATGGTAGAGCATGCCCAGGTGATAGAGGATTTCCTGGGTCCGCCCCACGGCGAAGGCAGGGATCAGCACGTTACCGCCGTCCCGGTCCGCCTGGGTCAGGATCCGGGCCAGTTCTTCCAGAGTGTCCCCCAGGGGACGATGATCCCGATCGCCGTAGGTGCTTTCCATGAGGACCACGTCGGCATGCTCAGGCTGGGTCGGTGCGTGCATCAGCGCGGAGTCGGGGTTGCCCAGGTCGCCGGAGAACACCAGGTGCCGCTTGCGCCCGCCGTCATCCACGATCAAATCCACAATGGCTGAGCCGAGTATGTGGCCCGCATCGCGAAAGGTCAGGTGAATGTCCGGGGTCACGGATTCCGCCCGGCCATAGGGTAGGGGTCGGCAGAGTATCAGGGTGGCATCCACGTCTTCCTGGGTGTAAACGGGTTCGATCAGGGGTTTGTCTGCCCGTTCCCGCCACTTGTTCTCCCATTCAATGTCCTTGGACATGACATGGGCGGCGTCCCGCAGCATGATTCCCAGCAGTTCCAGGGTTGAATCGGTGCAGTAGATGGGACCCTGGAAGCCGTCGCGCACCAGCTTGGGCAGCAGACCGGCATGATCCAGGTGGCCGTGGGAGATGACCACGGCGTCCACTGTTTTGGCCAGGTGGCCGAGGGAGCGGCGGTTGGCTTTGTCGGCCTCCGCACCGCCCTGCTGGATGCCGCATTCCAGCAACAGGCGGCTCTGTTGGGTTTCCAGCAGATAGCGCGAGCCGGTGACTTCGCCGGTGGCACCCAGGAAAGTAAGCTTGGACATGTTCAGAGGATTCCCATGGTGTTGGTGAACTTGCCTGAATGGGATGCTCGGATCATCGCTCCCGGCGATAGATCAGGTCCATGCTCTGGGCGTCGGTACCGGATCTGGTTTCCAGGCTCAAGGTCCTTGTGAGCTGGTAATTGAGCATCACCGTGGAGCTCTGTTGGAACAGCCCCATCGCGTAGCGCAGATACAGCCTGGGGGAGAGATAGCGTCCCATCATCAGGGCGGCATCGTCCAGGTCCGTGCCGGTGTCCACCGCGAATTCGTCCAGGCCCAACTGCTGCCCGATACGGTCGGTGATGAAGGCGCCCCGCTCAATGCCGTACATGGCAATGGCCGAGGCAATGGCGCCGGCATCCGTCTCGCTGCCACCGGATAGGGGGCGGCCGGTGACCAGAAAGGCGAGGGCCTCGCTGTCTTCCATCGCCGGATCGGAGAAGACCCGTGAACGGGGCTCCTCCAGGGTGCCGATGATTTCGATGCCCACCAGCACGTCATGGACCGGTATGCGTCGGGAGGCCCTCAGATTAAGGCCGGGATTTTCCGGCGGCCCCTGGAACAGGAACACCCCGCGTTCCACGGTCAGATCCTGGCCATAGGACCTGTAGCGCCCTTCATCGACCCGCACTTCACCGATCAGTCGTGTGGACATCCCCGGCGTCTCCTGAACCATCACGTTGCCGCTGAGCCGCGCCTCCAGGCCGAAGCCGCTGATGCGGACCTGCTCGCCCAGGATCACCCTGACCCGGGCGATCACCTGTAGGGGCAGGGTCTCATCGGTGCCGGCATCGATGATGATTTCGTCCCGGGACACGGAGACCGCCTGCTGGGGCATCTCCAGCAAAGTGAGTGTGGCCTCGGGAATGGTCACGTCGCCCCTGACGATCACCCGTTCACCCTGCACGGTGATGCTGAGGTCCGGGCTGATCAGCAGTTCCACATCAGGGCGTCGGGCGGCCTGGAAGCGCTCGCCCTGAATGCTCAGGCTGACGGGGTATTGGTTACCCGGGTCCAGCAGGGCATGGCCGCTCAGAGACAGCCGTCCGGGTCCGGAACGTACACCGCCATCAAACACCAGGCGCTCAGTCCCTTCGTTGCGGGCGGTCAGGGTCAGTTCATCAAGGCTGATCCCCAGATCCGGGACCTGCATGCGGCCGTCGGTCAGGGTGATCTGCCCGTCGATCAATGGATCGGATAAGGTGCCGGCCAGGGTCAGGTCGGCACCGATCCGGCCTGCCGGTTCCCGGATCTGGGGTACCAGCATCTCCAGCCAGCGCAACTCGGTCAGGTCGGCTCGGGCAATGCCCTGCAGGGTCAGTTCACCGTCCGGCCGAGGCTGGGCGGTGACCCGGGCATTGACGGTGCCGCCCTCCAGAAACCCGAATTGCAGGGTTGTCTCGATGTCCCGGTCTTCAACCCGCAGGTCCACACGGGCCTGCTGGTAGGCGATGATCTGCTCATCGCCCTCCAGCCCCTGTACGCGCAGGTTGCCGTCACTGGGCAGGATCCGGGCCTCCAGGCTCAGGTGTTCATCCAGCCGCAGGTCGGCCCGGGCGTCCAGATAGCCGTCCAGTTGCAGATTCGGAGGCAGCAGGGGCGTCAGGCCCTCCAGGGCCAGATCCGACAGGCGTAGCCGGGCCTGGCCGCCGGCACCGTCGGACCAGGTGCCGTCCAGGCAGAGTCGGGCCTCATTCTGCAGCAGGCAGAGTTGTCCCAGTTCGGCGCTTTGGGCCGACGCTCGTAGGGGGACGGGGGTTTCCAGTTGCCAAGTGCCCGCCAGGGGCTGGTCCAGGTTGAGACGGGTAAGGCGGCCGCTCCAGGCCGTGGGAACCGAGTCAGCCAGGCTGCCCGCCAGGCTCAGGCCCAGTCGCCCCTGGTCGGCGTCCAGATCCAGCCGGATCTGGTGATCGTCACCCCGCCCTTCTCCCGTCAGGGTCAGGCGTTCCAGGTTCAGGGCCTCGCCCAGGCGCAGTGCCTCGACGGTCAGGTTCAGTTGCAGCGGGCTCTGAGGTGAAAGGCCGGCCCGCAGGTCCAGATTCAGACGACGCAGGTTCAGATCGCCGTAACCCATGCCCTGGCCCTGGGCCGTGGCGGTGATCTGCGGGCTGTCCAAGGGACCCTGAACCTGTCCGCGGGCCTGAAGCCGGCCTTCCAGGCCGGGCCACAGCCCCGGCAGGTCCGGGGCCTGCAGGTCAAAGGCCAGATCCAGACGTTCCGTAACCGTACCCCGGGCGTTGAGACGGTTGTCACCTACGGCAAGCTGCAGGCCGGGGGATTCCAGATGGGTGCCGGTCACGTCGATCCGGCCCTGTCCACGAACGGGGAACCCGCGCAGGTTGCCGGATAGCTCGCGCAGATCAATCCGGGTTATGACTCCCCGGGTGTCATCCAGGCGCCCTTCGCTGCGCAATCCCAGCTGCAGTCGGCCGGGTAGATCGGCGACAAACCGGCCGGGCTCCAGATTCCGCCCCTGCAGGTCCAGTGCCCAGGCCAGGCCTTCGTGCCAGGTCACCCGGCCGCTCAGATCCAGGTCACCCGCCTCGCTGCGGATGGAGAGGGGAGTCGGGTGCAGGGATTCCATGTCGCCCTCGGCGGCCAGGCTCAGGGTGAGGGTAGGCCATTGATCCAGGGTAACGGCGGTGTCCAGGTTCAGGGTATAGGCATCAGGTCGGCCCCGGGTTACCAGCCTACCCTCTGCCAGGGTGAGGGACCCTGCTTCCGCCAGATCAAGGGTGAGGGCCTGCCAGTGGTGGGTCAGGTCCACGGACAGGGCGGTGATGGGGTTTTGTATCTCACCCTCACTGACGAGAGCCACGGGGGCAAACACCCGGTGATGGAGCGTCAGCCGGGTCAGATCACCCTGCATGGTGAGCTGTCCCCGGGCCTGCTCGGCGTTCGGCAGGAGGTCGCCGGCAGCCTCGGGCAGGGGCAGGTTCCAGTCCAGCCCCAAGTCCACCGGGTAGGGCTGCGCCAGTCCGGCGCGGCCCGCGGCCAGGACATGGGCGAGCGGGCTTTCCATCGCCAGGTGACGGATCAGTACGTGTTCCTGATCCAGATGCAGGGACAGGCGCAGGCTGTCCACTGCCAGGGGTTCGGCCTCGGGGCCGGTGCGAAAGCGGATTTGCCGGATCTGTCCCTCGGGCAGATTCACCACCACCGGCATGGGGATCGACTCGGGGAGGCTGAAGGGCTCGTCGGCAGGCGGCGCGTCCGGGTCCGGGGTGAGGGTCAGATCCAGCTCCGCCGCCTGCAGGGTGAGTACCTCGATCCGCAGTCCGGTCAGCGGCAGCAGGGCTACCCGGACCTCCAGGTGGGCCAGTTCGGCGGTGACGGCGTCGTGGCGGTACCGGACATCCCGAGCGGTCAGGCCCTTGAGCAGATTGCCTTCCAGGCGCCCGATCTCCAGCTCTCCGGGGATGACGCCGCCCCCCACCTGTACCAGTAGCCGGGCACCGGACTGGGTGCCCACCAGGAAGGTGAACAGGGTGAACAGCAGCAGAACGATCAGCAACAGTGCAGCAAGAAGACGCCGGATCACAGATCCATTCCCATGGTCAGGTGCAGACGGAAGTTGTCATCGCCGTCGATGGGATGGGCGATGTCCACCCGGATGGGGCCGATGGGTGAGCGCCAGCGTACCCCGGCACCGATCCCGTAGCGGGCATTCCATTCGTTGAGATCATTGAAGGCGTTGCCGCCGTCGGCAAACACGGCCACGCTCCATTGGTCTGCGAACGGGTAGTCCATCTCGATGCTGCCGCTGGCCATGTGGCGGCCGCCGATGATGTCGCCGTCGTCGTTGGTGGGCCCCAGTTTCTGGTAGCCGTAACCACGTACGCTGTTGTCACCGCCGGCGAAGAAACGGATGGAGGCGGGTAATTTGGCGAAGTCCTGCACGGAGGTGGTGCCGGCATCGGCCCGCAGCAGCAGGCGTCCTTCCCCCAGGGGCATGATGTACCTGGCGCGGCCGGTGGCCTGGGCGAAGCTGATCGAAGACAGCAGCTCCTCGGATGCCCCGCGCAGGCTGAAGTTCAGGCGCCAGCCCCGGCGCGGGAAGATGGGATGGTCCGCCTGTACGCGCGACATCTGGAATCCGGGCATGAGCAGCGTGGTGCTGTCACGGACATCGGCCACTTTGAAGTCTTCGCGCTCGAACACCAGTGAGCGGGTCTGGATCCATCCCGAGGGTAGTTGTCGCAGATGGGCGATGCCCAGGCCGTAGACGTCACTCTCGGAGGTGTCGGTGCTTTCGCTCTGGTAGCCGGCGGTGAGGTTGATGCGTTCCCGGGCCGGATCACCCAGGGGGATCTCATAGCCGATCCCCACCCGGGTATTTACCGCTGAGACTTCCAGTTCGGCGTTATAGCGGTGGCCGGCCCGGTTGGCGCGGTGGTTTTCCACCCCCAGGCGCACGCGCGGTCCCTTGTCGGTACTGGCCCCGATCCCGGCCAGGTAAGACCACTTGTTGCGCGGGGTCAGGGTGATGTGAATGGGGACCTCCAGGTCCTCTGCCTCATCGGCGCGGGGGTCCACGCGCACGTCGCTGAAATAGCCGCTGTTCATGAAGGCCTGCTGCATGCTGATCAGGCGGCGACTGTCATAGACATCCCCCTGTTCGAACGGGATGAATTTACGCACCAGCCTGTCATGGAAGGTGTCCTGCTCCAGCGTGACCGGACCCAGGAAATAGCGGGGACCGCTTTCCAGATGGACCACCAGGTCCGCTGCCTGTTCCTGTACGTCGACCCGCATCTGGCTGGTGGCGATGCGGGCATCCAGGTAGCCCCGTGCCGTTGCCTGGCGGTTGAGGCCGCTCTTGATCTGTTCGTAGCGATCGTGGCGGAGCCGATCACCGGGGCGGATGGGTGGGGACTGGAGCAGTTCATCGAAGGCGGGATCCTGTTCCGCCTCGCCGATGACCCGGAGGTCCAGGCTGCGGACCCGCACCGGGGGGCCGGGCTCCAGGTCCACCTGCAGGGACCAACAGGCTTCGTTGCGCTGGAAGTCCAGGGTGAACCGGGGTTCATAATGCCCCAGGGCACGCAGGGCACTGCGGATTTCCCGGTCGGCGGCACGCAGCAGGGGGCGTTCCCGCCACTCTGGCAGATCGCATCCCTCCCGGGACAGGCCCATATGGGCACGAATGTTGTCCGTGATTTCATCGCCCACATCGGAAATGCGGATGCTGGGCTCGCCCTGGGCCAGGCCGGGGAGCAGGCCCAGCAGCAGGATGAGCACGGGCAGCGGGCGCCTGGCGGGGCCAAGGCGTCCGGCAGGCGGGTGAA
Source organism: Ectothiorhodospira lacustris (assembly GCF_022227785.1). Taxonomy (NCBI): domain Bacteria; kingdom Pseudomonadati; phylum Pseudomonadota; class Gammaproteobacteria; order Chromatiales; family Ectothiorhodospiraceae; genus Ectothiorhodospira; species Ectothiorhodospira lacustris. The sequence goes on from NZ_JAJNQM010000060.1 coordinate 12,313, forward strand.
AGGCGGTCATCAATGACGGCGTCCTGGTCTTGTTTCCCTATCAGGTTAGCCGCAAAGCTCACCGTTCGGGAAGGGCCTCGCCGTCAACCCTTGCCCCGGGTGCGGGTCTTGTGGGGTTTGCCGTTCTGTTCGATGAACTGGATGATGCGGCCGGCCACGTCGACGCCGGAGGCGGTTTCGATCCCTTCCAGGCCGGGGCTGGCGTTGATCTCGATGACCACCGGGCCATGGTCGGAGCGCAGGATGTCCACACCGCAGACGTTGAGGCCGACGATCTTCGCCGCCCGTACCGCCGTGGTCCGCTCCTGGGGGGTGAGTTTCACCGGCTCCGGGGTGCCGCCCCGGTGCAGGTTGGAGCGGAATTCCCCTTCCTTGGCCCGGCGCATCATGGCGGCGACCACTTTGCCGCCCACCACCAGACAGCGCAGATCCGTGCCACCGGCCTCCTTGATGAACTCCTGCACCAGGATGTTCTGGCGCAGGCCCATGAAGGCCTGGATCACGCTTTCGGCGGCCTTGCGGGTTTCCGCCAGCACCACCCCCACCCCCTGGGTGCCTTCCAGCAGCTTGATCACCAGCGGTGCACCCTGCACCTCCCGCAGCAGGTCGTCGATGTCGTCCGGGGAGTGGGCGAAGCCGGTCACCGGCAGGCCGATCCCTTCCCGGGACAGCAGCTGCAGGCAGCGCAGCTTGTCGCGGGCGCGGCTGATGGCCACGGACTCGTTGACGGGGAACACACCCATCATCTCGAACTGGCGCAGTACGGCGGTGCCGTAGAAGGTGATGGAGGCGCCGATGCGGGGGATCACGGCGTCAAAACCGGTCAGCTCGCTGCCCTTGTAGTGGATGCTGGGCTTGTCGGAGGTGATGTTCATGTAGCAGCGCAGGGGGTCCAGGACCTGGACCTGATGTCCCTGGGCCTTGGCGGCCTCGACCAGCCGACGGGTGGAATACAGGCGGGAATTTCGCGAGAGAATGGCAATTTTCATGCAAGGCTTCGGGGCTTGGAAAAGGCGGGCCAAGCTTGAGGCTTTGCGTGGGCTTGGGCAAGAGGAAAAGCCCTTCTTCCTCGCCGAGGAAGAAGGGCGGGGCAGCCATCAGCCCATGGCCTGCTGCCGGGGGGAGCGGCGGCGGCGGTGGTTCAGGATGACCACTACACCCTGCCGCTTGACCTCCGGCAGGGATTGCACGATGGCCCGGCCCAGCGGGCGGGGCAACTGCTCGAACAGACGGGCCACCGTATAGGTGGGCAGCCCTTCGGCCAGGCGTACTGCATCCTTCGGCGAAATATGCAGCAGTACCCGAATCTGGGACTGCTGCGCCAGTTTCAGAAACCGCAGGCGCGCAGCGCCGTATTCCCCCATCCGCACCGCCGTATCCACCGTCTCCAGCGCCATGTCCGTCCACGGCAGGGCGTGGATGGCGTCATTGGCCGCTTCGAAAGGGGTGGCTGCGTTGTTCATCAGATTGGTCATGTCTACTTTTCCTTCCTGCCCCCGGGGGCATGCTGCAAGGGTGTCCGGTTGGGTACGTCGACCGGTTTCGGGTGGAAGCCATGACACGACGGGAAGAAAAGCCGCATGAACCCATCACGAAAAGCACCGCCCAGACGGCGGCGGAGGGATCATGCGTAAAGTGGGGGGCTCCCGTACGTGCCCTGGATGGGATCGGCGCGTCGGGATCAGGAGCCCCGGACGGTCAGATGACCGTGGCGGGGAACTCGTCTCGACGGACGCTGCACCACACCCATGCCGGACCCGAAATGGTCGTCACGCGTGTGCAAGTTGTACAGCAACTGTCCATACGAACACGAAGTCCTCTGTGGCCTGACATGTGCCCCCGGACACGGCCGGGGACGGGCGCAAAGATACCCCGTCGGCCGCAATTTTGAAAGCCCTTTGATTCGCGTTTTTACAGTTTTTTTACAGCAGTGCTAAGCGGGCCTGCCGCGGGGTTCGCCGGCCAGCCAGGAAGCCGTGGAATCCACCAGATAAGTGGCGCATTGCAGGGCATTACGACCCAGCAGCATGCGAAAACTCATGGTGTCCCGGTTGGTGAGCGTGATCTCTACCAGGTGGACCCGTGTGCCGATGACGATGGGGGTGTGAATCACATGGCGTCGCTGACGGTGTCCACCCGAGTCGGTGACCACCCGCCGGTCCGATACCGGGGCCTCGCAGTCCACCACCATGTCCCGCCGTCGCCGCAGGGGATGCACGCCGAAACGCACCCAGGCCTGTCCGTCCCGCGTAAAGGGTTCCACGTAAAAGGCGTGCAGGGCGCAGGTGCGGGCACCGGTGTCCACCTTGCAGGTGATGCTGTCCAGGCCCAGTTCGGGCAGGGCGATGCGTTCCCGCCAGCCCAGGCGGGGTTGCGTCGATGGGGAGTCGGTCTGGTTGCTCATGGGTGGGTGTTGATCCGTTGGGGCATTTGGAAGGATGATACAACGCAATTCCCGTTCCCTTGTCGGCAAGGAGGCTGACCATGTCCAGGGGCTTACCCTGTCTACCCGTTGAGGCCCATCTCACCCTGGCCGGGCGGCCGCTTCCGGTGCTGTCCCTGCGAGGCAGGGAGTGCCTTAGCGGGGTCTGGCGACTGCATCTGGAAGTCATGGGGGCCGGTAGCGCCTACCTGAGGCAATCGGGGGCGATCGCCCGTCTGGAACTGCGGGACGAATACGGTGCCTGCAAGGTGTTCGACGGCATCCTCTGCAGTTGCGGTCCCGTCCCCGGGCTGGATGTCCCCTGGGTCGGCGTGCATCGGTTCCGTGTCCTGCTGCGTTCCCGCCTGTGTCGGCTTGCCCTGAGTCGGCGGACTCGCCTGTTTACCGGCCTGAGCCCACCTGATCTGGCGGGGTGCTTAGTGGCGCCGACGGGGCTCCGCTTGCTGACGAACCGGCTGATGCACGCCTACCCACCCCGCGCGGGCATCCTGCAGGCGGATGAGTCTGACCTGAGTCTGCTGGCCCGGGTCCTGTCCAGGGCCGGTATCCATTGGCATGCCACGGTACACCAGGGTCTGGAAACCCTGGTGCTGGTGGATGACCCCGCCGGACTGATGTCGGCCGCGCCCTCGGAACTGACCTGGCTGGGTCCGGCCGGCGGCTGGAGCCGTCGACCGCCCGGGGTACTGTCCGTCCATGAGCGGGTTCGCCCGGTGCCGGGGCATTTCACGGTCACCGGGCGGCTGGCGGACGGCCGGGCCTACCAGGCCTCGGCGCTGACCGGATACGGGGCGGGTGTACAGGACTGGACCGGGTACGGGCTGCATACGGTGGAGGCACTGGACCGTCGGGCCCGGCTGCTGGCGGAACGGGCCCGATGTCGGTATCGCACCCTGTCTCTGGAGACCACGGTCCTGGGACCCGGCGTGGGTGAATGGGTATGGCTCAAGGATGTCCCGGGCCGACCCGGTCTTGCGGGTGCCTGGCTGGTGACGGCCATGCATCACCTGGCCATGGCCGGGGATGACGGGCGGCTCAACTATCTGGGCCGGATGGCGCTGGCGCCTCGGGATCTGCCTTGGCGGCCGCCGGAGCCCAGGCGCGCCCGGGCGCTGCCGGATTTGTTGCCGGTGGCGGTGGCGGGAGGCCCGGGGCAGGTCGCCGGACCGCGGCTGGATGGTGCCGGGTGTTACAGGGCCCGGCTGGAGGGGGAAACCGATCCGGCGTCCGTGACGCCGTGGCTGGATCGTATGACACCTTACGCGGCCCCGCCCGGGACCACGGGACGTGCCGGCGGCTGGCATGCCCCGTGGCATCCGGGGCAGCGGCTGATGCTGGTGTGTCTGGGGGGGGACCCCGATGGTTTTGCGGTCCTGGATGGGGCCTTCCCGGATGCCCGGCATCCCTCGCCCGTCAACCGGGAGCATCCGGCCGAGCATCGTTACCAGACCCCGGGCGGGCTGACCCTGCTCATGGATGATCGTCGGGATGCCCCGGTGATCCGCCTGCATACGGCGGGTGCTCAGCACTGGCTGTCGCTTGAAGCCGGCACGGATGGTCATCTGCTGTCCCTGGTCTGCCGCCAGGGTGCCCTGATCCTGCGTGCCGGCACCTGTCTGCACGTGCGCAGCGGTGGTTCCCTGACCGCCCGGATCGGGGGCGGGCAGCTGGAACAGGTCCATGGTTCGGTCCTGCGGCGCAGCGATGGGCACATGCAGGGCAGGGCCGCGACGAATCTGCGGGGGTCGGCCGGCGGGGACCTCTCGATGACGGCGGGCGGGGAACTGCGGGTCCGGGCGGGCAGGGAGATGCATCTGCTGGCCGGGCATGATCTGGTGCTGTACGTGGCCCAGGGCGGGCTGCAATGGCGGGTGGCGGGAGACCTGCGGGTCATGGCGGACCGGGGACTCCGGATCGAGCCCTTGGGAGCGGCGCCGATCCGCATTCAGACCGGTGGCGGCGGCATCACCATACTGCCGGCTGCGGGACAGGTGCTGATCCACGGCCGCGGGGTGTGTCTGAGCGGGCGCAAGGTGGATCTGTGGGGCGCCCTGGATACGCGGGTGCCCCGAAAATGACCCGACTCAGCGAGGAAAGATCACCAGGTGATTGAAGCCCAGCTTGAGGGGGATGCGTTCCCCCAGGGCGTAGTTTTCATGGGACGGGGCCAGGCACAGTACAGTGTTGCCGCTGCCCAGTCGCAGGGTGTAGAGGAAATTGGCCCCCCGGAAGGCCTTGTCGGTGACCTCGCCGAAAATCCTGCTGCCGTCGTCGGGCAGGATGTCATCGGGGCGTACCAGCACGTCCACCGGGTCTCCGGGTCGACAGGCATCGGGGATCATGCCGGTGATGGCTCCCAGTTCGGTCTCCACTTCGTGCTCGTTGAGCACAGTGCCCATCAGCATTCTGCCCTGGCCGATGAAGTCCGCCACGAACCGGGCCGCCGGCTTGTGGTAGAGGTTATAGGCGGTATCCCATTGCAGCACCCGACCGGCGTTGATGACGGCGATGCGGTCGGCAAAGGCAAAGGCCTCGTTCTGGTCATGGGTGACCAGCATGGCGGTGATGTCTTCTTGCTTGAGAATGGACCGGACTTCCCGGGCCAGGCCCTCGCGCAGTTCCACGTCCATGTTGGAAAAGGGCTCATCCAGCAGCAGCAGCCGCGGGCGCGGGGCCATGGCCCGGGCCACGGCAATGCGCTGCTGCTGCCCACCGGACAGTGCGTGGGGATAGACCGGACCGTAGTCCGGCAGGCCGATGAGCCGTAGCAATTCGGTAACCCGTTCCCGCCGGGCGCGGCTGGACTGGCGACGGATGCCGAAGGCGATGTTCTCCGCCACGGTCAGGTGCGGGAACAGGGCGAAGTCCTGGAACACCATGCCCACCTGTCGCCGCTCCGGGGGCAGGGTCCACCCGGCCTGGCTCACCACCTGGCTGTCCAGCAGCACCCGCCCCGCGCCTGCCGGCTCAAAGCCGGCGATGGTGCGCAGCAGGGTGGTCTTGCCGCAGCCGCTGGGGCCCAGCAGGCAGCCGATGACGCCCTTGTTCAGGGCGAGGCTGACGTCGTGGACGACGGTGGTGCCGTCGTAGCCCACGCTGACGTGGTCGATTTCAAGCAGGCGTGTCATGTCCGGGTCTGGAACGGCTGATGGTGCGGCTGATGAGGATCACCGGGATGATCCCCGCCAGGACGATGGCCAGGGCCGCGCTGGCGGAGTCCGCCAGCCTCTCGTCCGAGGCCAGCTCAAAGGCGCGCACCGCCAGGGTGTTGAAGTTGAAGGGGCGCAGTATCAGCGTTGCCGGCAGCTCTTTCAAGACATCCACGAACACCAGCAGCAGGGCGGTGAGCAGGCTGCCGCGCATGATGGGCATGTGGATCTTGCCCAGGACCTGCCGCGGCGGTGTGCCCAGGGAGCGGGCGGCATCATCCATGGACGGCTTGATCTTGGCCAGACCTGCTTCCACCGTCTGCAGCGAGACGGCCAGGAAGCGCACGCAGTAGGAGAACACCAGGGCCACCAGGGTGCCGGAGAGGATCAGGCCGGTGGAGATGCCGAAGGCGTCGCGCATCCAGCCGTCGATGGTGTTGTCGATCCAGGCAAAGGGCAGCATCACGCCCACGGCGATGACGGTGCCGGGGATGGCATAGCCCATGCCGGCCACCCGCACCGCGCCATTGACCGGCAGGGAGGGGCGCAGGCGCTTGCCGTAGGCCAGGATCAAGGCCAGGGCCACTGCCAGCACGGCGGCGATGGCGGCCAGAGAGACGCTGTTCCAGACCAGGCCCAGGAACTCCGGCTGCATCCACATGTGCGGGGTGCGCAGGGCCCACAGCAGCAGCTGTGCGGAAGGGATCATAAAACCCAGGACGATGGGCAGGGTGCAGACCACGAGGGCGGCGGCCAGGTGCCTGCCCCGAAGCCGGTAGCGGGGCAGACGGGAATAGCGGGCACTGGTGTGGTGAAAGCGGGCGCGGCGTCGGGAGTAGCGCTCCAGCACGATCAGCACGAGGACGAAGGTCATCATGATCCCCGCCAACTGGGCGGCGGCACCCGGGTCGCCCAGGCCGAACCAGGTGCGGAAGATGCCGGTGGTGAAGGTGGGAATGCCGAAATACTGCACCGTGCCGTAGTCCGCCAGGGTTTCCATCAGGGCCAGGGAGAGGCCGGTAATGATGGCGGGCCGGGCCAGGGGCAGGGCCACGCGACGAAAGCCCGCCCAGGGTCCGGCGCCCAGGGTCCGGGAGACCTCCAGCACGCAGACGGACTGCTCCAGGAAGGCGGCGCGGCTGAGCAGGTAGACATAGGGGTAGAGCACCAGGGACAGCATGACGATGGCCCCGGGCAGGGAACGGACCTGAGGGAACCAGTAGTCACCCCAGCCCCAGCCGGTCCACTCCCGCAATTGGGTCTGCACCGGACCCGCGAAGTCGAGCATGCCGGTATAGGTGTAGGCGATGATGTAGGCCGGCATGGCCAGGGGCAGCAGCAGCGCCCATTCGAACAGGCGTCGCCCGGGGAAGTCGCACATGCTCACCAGCCAGGCGGTGGGGATGCCGATGAGCAGGACCCCCACGCCCACGCCCCCCATCAGGATCAGGGAATTGGTGACATAGTCCTGCAGCACGGTTTGTCGCAGATGCAGCCAGACGTCCGAGGCCGGGATGAAGACATGGGCAAAAATCACCAGTACCGGCAGGGCCAGGATGGCGGCGATAAGGGGGATGCCCAGACTCCAGGCATCGGGGCGTTTGAGACGGCCCGGCGAGAACAGCCCTTGCAGGGATACCGGGGCAGTCCTCATGGGGTCGTCGGGTGGCTGGTCATGGGGAGGTGTCTGGGAATCGGGTCTTTGGGAAGGGGCATAGTCTACTGCGTATCGAGCAGATGACAAATGATCCGGAGATTGATTCTCCTTAATAATGTTCCGGGTCATCACATTCCCGCGTCCGGGTCAGTCATTCCTGTGTCTGAGTCCGTCATTCCCGCGCCAGCGGGAATCCGGTCATGGCCTCAAAACCGTTCAAGCCTTGGGCTCCCGCTTTCGCGGGAAGGCACGGGAGTGATGGAAAGGGGGCACGGGAGTGACGGAAGGGCATTCTTTCATGGGATGACGGAATGGGTGGTGCCGGTCTTTCCGCATGGGGGCTATCGGTCATTCCTCACCCGTCCTTCTCCCCGCCAGGGGAGAAGGACGGGTGAGGAAGAAGGTAACAACTCAGCGCCAGCCGGCCCGGTCCATCAGTCGCACGGCGGCGGCGTTGAAGTCGCCCAGCAGGCCCAGGTTGACGGCATCGGCCTGGAATTCACCCAGTTCAGCCAGGGTGCCGCTCCATTCCACGCCGGGCTTGACCGGGTACTCCTGGTTGGCTTCCGCATACCAGCGTTGGGCACTGTCACCGGCCATGAACTCGATCAGTTTGACGGCATTGTCCGCGTTGCGGGAATGGGTCACCACGCCGGCGCCGCTCACGTTCACATGGACGCCCCGGTCATCCTGGTTCGGCCAGAAGACGCCGATGGACTGCGCGGCGGTACGCTCTGCGTTATCATCGGAATTCAGCATCTGACCAAGGTAGTAGGTATTGGCGATGGCCAGGTCGCACTGTCCCGCCGCCGCGGCCCGGATCTGGTCCCGGTCGCCCCCCATGGGTGGGCGTGCCATGTTGGCCACCAGGCCCCGCGCCCAGGTTTCCGTCTCGGCCTCGCCGTTGGCGATGATCATGGAAGCGGTCATGGACTGGTTGTACACGTTGCTGGAAGAGCGGATGCAGATGCGGCGCTGCCACTTGGCGTCCGTGAGGGCCTCGTAGGTGGACAGGTCCGCCGGATCCACCTTGCCCTTCACGTACATGATGGGGCGGGCGCGCATGGACAGACCGTACCAGTAGCCTTCCGGGTCGCGGTAGCTCTCGGGGATGGACTCTTCAAGCACGGTTGATGTCACCGGTCGCAGGACGCCGGCGGCCTTGGCGCTGTGCAGATTGCCCGCGTCCACGGTGATGAGCACATCCGCCGGGGTATTGCGGCCTTCGCTGCGCAGGCGCTGCAGCAGGGCGTCGGCCTGGGCGCTGACGATGTTCACGCGAATGCCGGTCTGTTCGGTAAATTCGTCCATCAGGGGCTTGATAAGGGCCTCTTGGCGGGCGGAATAGACGTTGACCTCACCCTGGGCCAGGGCCGACACGGGCAGGGTGAATGCCAGTGCACAGGCCACGAGCAGGGCGGCCGGCTTTTGGAACGTTGCTTTGACCATGGGGTGAATCACTCCTTCAGGTGCTGATGATCGAGGGATGCCGGACCGGTGCTGGGATGAATCCGGTAAACGGACTGCAAACAAGAACGAGTGTCATTTGTTTCTCGAGTGCTGTCAAGATGCTCCTGAAAGAGGCGCCATTGAGGCAGCGTCATTGAGACCGTGTTAACAGACGTGGGATTACGGGCGGCCGGCGGTGAAAAAAAGATCGGGGATTGCTGCATACTGACGAATGACCTCGGCGGTGTCGGTAGTGAGACGTTGCCGTCGCCAAGGGATATCGAGCTCGGGGACGTCAGCGTTGCGGACTGAAATCCCTGGGCTCCCGC
>NZ_JAJNQM010000061.1:0-21233 GCF_022227785.1 Ectothiorhodospira lacustris
CGGCAACAGCCTGGATTTCCGGGTGGACATCACCGGCATCGATGGTACCAGCACCAGCATCAAGATCGACGATGCCCGCTCCCTGTCTGATATCCTCGGCCAAATCAACGCTCGGACCACGGAAACCGGTATCACTGCCTTCCTTACACCCAATGGTAAGGACATCAGCTTCACTTCGGAATACGGCAAGAGCTTCTCCGTCGATATCACCACCAATCTGGAAAACAAGCCCATAGTGACCGGCACCCACCCGAATGACACCTTCTATGTGGATGATTTTGACGTCACCACGGTGGAAAAGGCCAATAGAACCCTGATGGCTGTCGATTATTCCATTTCTCAGGTCACCGGCTTCCGCGCTGTCCTGGGCGCCATCCAGAACCGCTTCGAAAGCAACGTGGCCAACCTGCGGGTGGGGGCCGAAAACATGACCGCCTCCCGCTCCCGCATCCAGGACGCAGACTTTGCGGCGGAAACCGCCGAACTGACCCGTAACCAGATCCTCCAGCAGGCCGGCACCTCGGTCTTGGCCCAGGCGAACCAGTTGCCCCAGACCGTGCTGCAGTTACTGCAGAACTGATCCAATCTCCACCATACCCGCACTGGCCGTAGCCAGGTGAGTCTCATGCAGGCCAAGCCTGCCAGCCTTTTGCAGAGCGAGCAGTACCCCACTGGCAGTTGATTGCCGCTTTCGGCAATCAACTGCCTTTTTTATTTAAAGTCAGCGCACCGAAACGAAGTGATGAAGGCCATCGTTCATTCAGATTCTTAATGTAATCAATTGAAAAAAAAGGTTTTTTTGTTGGGCTGGTTTTTTTTAAAGATTTGGCACGCTCCCTGCTTTAGTTCATTCAAGACGCCCACAACGCAGCATATGTTCGATGTCGGCAAAGGCGTCCGGAACTAACCGCCGCTAACAGTTAGGGAGTACCTAATCATGTCTCAGGTCATCAATACCAACATCGCTTCATTGAATGCACAGCGCAATCTGACAACTACACAGGGTCAGTTGCAGACGACGCTGCAGCGCCTGTCTACCGGACTGCGCATCAACAGTGCGAAAGACGACGCCGCAGGTCTGGCTATTGCCGAGCGTTTTACCTCTCAAATTAACGGTCTCAACCAGGCCATCCGCAATGCCAATGACGGCATCAGCTTCGCCCAGACTGCGGAAGGCGCATTAATGGAAGTCGGAAATCTCCTGCAACGTGTGCGGGTGCTTTCGGTTCAGTCCCTTAATGATACCAACTCCGCATCGGATCGGGAGGCATTGAATCAGGAAGTGCAGCAGGCGATCAAGGAGATCAACCGCATTGCTCACAACACCCAGTTCAACAACCGCAACATCCTTGACGGCACCCTTAGAGAACTCATCTTCCAAGTGGGGGCCAACTCCGGTCAGACCATCCTTCAGACGGGACTGGATACCCGTGGTAGTCAGTTGGGAGCGGTAATTGCTGGTACCGATAACCTGGGGAATCGAGCGATTGGGTTTGAGCGGTATTCAATGGCTGATGGTAGTCTTGATTTATCTAATGGTGTTGAAATTGATACTGATGGATTCTTTGTCAACGGTGTACAGATATTGGCGGCAGGGGGTACACTGCTTGCTGGTGATGCTGCGAATGATGAAAATACGCTTGCTGCAGCGCTTCAACAACAGATTCGTAATGCTATAGACGCAGAGTATGGTTCTGGCACGGGTGATGGTTATCGAGTGGTATGGGATGGTACTAATTACCTATTCCTGAATGGTACGGGGAGGGAGGTTGAGGTTGATGTTAACCTTATTGAGGGTGCAAATGCTACCAGCCTAGATACATCTGACCCTGCTATAATCGCTACTTATAGCGGTTTCTATGAAATGGGTGTTGGGATGTTGAATTTTGGGGATGGAACTGGCACTAACCCACCCGCCATTCCTTCCACTGATATTTCTCTTCGAGTCAATGGGTCAGTAGTGAATGTCACTACTACTCCTGCAGCTGGAGTAGAGACTACAGACGACTTACGATCCTCCTTGGAGACGGCAATTAATGGAGCTACTGCTGGCATCGAAGTCATTTATGACCAAGGCAGCAACCAGTTCATCTTCTTCAACAACTCGGGTGAGCGTGTTGACATCGACCTGACTATCAAGGATAGCTTCAACAACCAGGCACGAATTAACACCTCAGTACTGGGAGTCGACAGCGATACTTTCAATAATAGCATCTTCGACTACCTCGAACAGCCTGGCAACGCCATGAACTTTGCCGTGGATATCAGAGGCACCGACGGCAATAGTCAAACCATCACTGTGGATGGCGCCCGTTCCCTGTCCGATGTAGTGGGGCAGATCAACGCCCAGACCGAAAGCACGGGTGTGACTGCCTATCTATCCGATGATGGGAAGAACATCAACTTCACCTCAGCTTTGGGTACCACCTTTGAGGTGAGCATCAGTGCGCCAGGTAATATCGGTGGAGCTGGTGGGGCGATGACGCCTGTCGTGGGGAACGCCAGCAGATCCTTCAATGTCGATGACTTCAGCGTCAAGACCACCCTTGAAGCTAACATGACACTGATGGCCGTGGATTATGCCATCACTCAAATCACTGGCGCCCGCGCCATCATGGGAGCCATCCAGAACCGTTTCGAGAGCAATATCTCCAACCTGCGAGTCGGATCGGAAAATCTTTCCGCCTCCCGATCCCGAATTCAGGATGCAGATTTTGCCGAGGAAACGGCGGAGCTGACTCGCAACCAGATCCTGCAACAGGCCGGCACCTCCGTTCTGGCTCAGGCCAATCAGTTGCCGCAGGGCGTGCTGCAGTTGCTGCAGAGTTAATCCAGGCAGGACCTACCCTTAGCGGCGGTAGGGGCCGGGCAGATGCCTTCGATGCATCTGCCCGGTTTTTTATGAAAAAACTTTCATTTCATTAACCCGGCGACCATTCATAGTACCTGTCCGGTAGCCCCCGTATTCCATAGTCCCCACTGATCCTCCATCGTCACCGGTACGATCTCAAGCAATAGAGGGGATGTGGCGGATGAGCAGAGGTATCCGACAGCGCAAGCGCGCTTTCTGGAAGGATCTGGTCCAGCAGTGGGCGGCCTCAGGCCAGAGCAAGGCGGCCTTCGCCCGTCAGCATGGGGTCACGCCCCGCCAGTTATCGCAATGGGCGGCGCGGTACCCGGAGTGGGTGCTGGGCGAGGCTGAGCCAGGGCGCGGGCCTTCGAAGCCGACAGCCGTGCCGCAGCGGTTTTTGGCGGTCCGCACGGTGGAGGACAAGCCCGATCCCGTGGCCCTGTCGCTGCAGCCCGGGGTTGGACCGGTGGTCGTGGCATTGGGCAATGGCCGACGGTTGGAACTGTATCCGGGGTTCTGCGCGCAGACCTTGAAACGGGCCATGCAGGTGCTGGAGGCATGATCGGCTGGCCCACGGGGATGGCCATCCATCTGGCAGTGGCGCCGGTGGATTTCCGCAAGGCCTTCGATGGCTTGTGTATCGAGATTGTTGAGGTGCTGGAGCGGGATCCACTCAGCGGCGAGCTGTTCGTCTTCCGCAACCGGGCCGGCGACAAGCTCAAGGCCCTGTACTGGGATGGTCAGGGCTTCGTGATGATCTACAAGCGCCTGGAGAAGGGGCGCTTCAAGTGGCCCCATCACGCCGAGGGTGATACAGAGGAGGAGTTTCGGCTCTCCCGCAGCCAGTTGCAGGCTTTGTTCGAGGGCATCGACTGGCGGCGCCTGGAAATGCCCCCACGATGCCTTGCCACCGCCACCGGTTAATAGATAATTATTATCTATAAGTCAGCCACTTAGCGCGCCATGAATGGTAAAATGCGGGCATGTCGAACACCGCTGCACAAGGCCTGCCGCCGCCCCCTCCCAACCTGCGCGAGTCTCAACTTCGCGCCGCCGTGGCAGAGCGCGATGAGGTCATCACGCAGCAGTCCCAGCAGCTCGTTCAGCTGCAGTCCACGGTCAATGAACTGAGCGAACAACTGCAGCGCCTCAAGGACCAGGTCCTTGAAGCACAGCGCAAACGCTTCGGGCAAAGCTCCGAACGCGGCCGTTACCTCCAGGAGGATCTATTCCATCCGCTGGAGGCACCCACCCCCGAGCAGGACGAAGAAGAGGCCGCCGCCCAGGCGCCGACGAAACGGCGCAAGACCCAACCGCCCCGGGGCCGCCGTGCCCTGCCACCGGAACTGCCCCGGGAGACGATGCGCTACGACTACGACGATGAAACCCGGGCCCAGCTGGAGGCACAGAACGGTGGCCCGCTGGAAGAGATCGGCGTCGATGTGACCGAGACCCTCGAGTACGCCCCCGGGCATCTGTACGTCAAGCGCCATGAAGTGCCCAAGTATGCAATCCGGGGTGATCAGGGGGAGCGCACCATCGTCTCCCCACCACGCCCCTCGCCGCCGATCCCCGGCGCTCAGGTGGGGGCCAGCCTGCTGGCCCATACCGTGATCAGCAAGTTCGCGGATCACCTGCCGCTCAACCGCATCAGTCAGCAGCTGGCCCGGGATGGTTATGACGTTCCCCGCCAGCGGCTGTGCGATTACGTGCTGCTGTCCGCCTCGGTCCTGGCCCCGCTGGCCGACCTCATACGCCAGGATGCCCTGGCCAGTCCGGTGTTGCACAGTGACGACACCACGGTGCCGCAACTGGAGAAGGGTCGACGACAAACCCGAACCTGTCGCCTGTGGCTCTACCTGGGCCGCGGGCGGGAAGACGGCATCATCCCGGTGTTCTACGACTACACCACCAACCGATCCCAGGAAGGTCCGCTGGAACACCTGCGTGACTACCAGGGATATCTGCAAGCCGATGCCTATGCGGGCTACCTCAATGCCGAACGGACCCAGGCGGCGCTGATCTGGTGTGCCTGCTGGTCCCATGCCCGGCGCCCGTTCGAAAAGATCGCCCGCAAACACAAGCAGCGCGGCCGCGTGCATCTCATCATGAAGCTGATCACCGCGATCTACCAGGTGGAATCGCGCCTGCGAAGGCAAGGGATCAATGATCCCGAGCTGATCCGGCAGGAACGCCAGCGGCGCACGGTGCCGATCCTTAAGCGCCTGCGTCGGCTGCTGGACCGCATCCTGCCCAGCCTGCCTCCCCGGGGGGAGTTCGCCGGGGCGATCCGCTACACCCTCAACCACTGGCAGGCCCTGCTGCGCTTCACCGAGGATGGCCGCCTGGAGCCCGACAACAAACGCGGCGAACGTGCCCTGCGCGGCGTATGCGTGAGTCGCAAGAACTGGAACTTCACCGGCTCGGAGAATGGCGGTCACGCCCTGGCCATCCTGCTCACCCTCCTGGAGACCTGCAAGCAGAACGGGGTGAACCCCCGTCACTATCTGATCGATGTGCTTGAGCGCATCCAGGATCATCCCGCCAATCGCCTCCAAGAACTGCTGCCCTATCACTGGGCACCGCTGGCCCAGAGTTGCGGGGAGCATGCCAGCACCGAGTGACGGCTGGCTATACGGGGGCTACCGGACGGATACCATTCATATCCATCGCGCCTCCAGTAAGTTACTGATTTTGCTGAAAGTAGATATGAATTAAAGTGATTTTTTTGATTGCCGGGTTAATAACTTTATTTTTAGTGGTTTTTTTAATACAAATTCGTCGATTTCTGCTTATTTGTGGCCGCTTGTCGTTGCGGAATCATTTGCCGTCATTCTCGTGTAAGCTGGAATACAGCAGAGGAGGTCCACTCTGGATTTCCGCGTTCACGGAGTGATCGCATCAGCATCCAAGATGGAACATAAGCATCATGCAATCGGCGAATATTTCCAGTAACTTCCCCAGATCAGCGCCTGAAAAAAGGTGCGAGATGTGTCCTACCCAATAAAATCCCATGACACCGGCGTTCCCTTGGCCACGTCACGCGTTACGCGCTTGCCCTGTAGTACATCGTAGTATTTGGGAGGCAAACCATAGCCTGGTCGGATGGCGCGTAGATTTCTGGGACCCAACTCCTCACCTGCCTTTAGATCCTCAACGATATAAAGCGATCGGCGCAATGGACGCTGGGTTGCTTCGCTGTTGCGTGGAATATCGCGCAAAGTTCCGAGGCTTTGCCACGCAATGTGGGTGTCGTGGACGAGATCCGCTAGTTCCTCGGGTTCTAGGGAGAAAGCGGCATCAGGCCCACCATCTGCACGCCGCAAGGTGACGTGCTTCTCGATCACGCAGGCACCCATAGCCACCGCAGCGATCGGTACGGCGTAGTCCAGGGTGTGATCGGATAGGCCAGGCACGGCGCCATAGAACTCAGCGAGATGCGGCAGGGTACGCAGGTCTGCCTCTTCGGCCGGGGTCGGATAACCGGAGGTACAGTGGAGCAGGCAGAGGTCGTGACAACCTGAACGGCGGGCAGCGGCGACAGCCTCCGTGATTTCAACGCGGGTGGCCATCCCAGTGGATATGATCATGGGCCGGCCTTTCCCTGCGACGTATTCAATCAGCGGGATGTCGACGATTTCGAAAGATGCGATCTTATAGGCTGGTGGGCCGAATGGCTCCAGAAAGTCGACGGCTGTACGATCGAACGGGGACGAGAAGACGTGTAACCCCCGCTCGCGACCACGCTGAAACAGCGCCTCGTGCCACTCCCACGGGGTGTGGGCCCACTGATATAGTTCGTAGAGGGTGTGCCCGGCCCAAGGCCCCTCACGGAGTTGGAAATCCTCGTAGTCGCAGTCGAGGGTCATGGTGTCGGCGGTATAGGTCTGCAACTTCACGGCGTCGGCGCCAGCGTCGGCGATGGCATCGATAATGGCCAGTGCGCCGTCCAGGCTGCCGTTATGGTTGGCAGAGAGTTCGCCAATGATGTATGGCGGGTGATCGGGCCCGATGAGGCGGTCGCCGATGCGGATTTCGTTGTGATGGCTGATCATGTGGTGTCTTATCCTGTTTCTTGTTCGGTTGGCATGCGCACCATGAATAGGGAACCGTCCGGCATCCTATGAACGTCGCGAAAGTCGTGATAGACAAAGAATTCGGGAATCCGCGTCGTCAGGGTGATGGCGCCCGGATTGTCCTGGATCAGGGTCTCGACCAATCGGTTGGCCAGCCCCAATCCACGGTACTCCGGGTCGATTGCCAGACTTTCCAGATGGCCGCCCTTGCTGTGCCGGGCGCAATAGACCATCCCAATGATGTGTCCATTGAGTTCTAATGTATAAAGCGGGTCACTCGGCTTGTAGAGGTCGAGCATGCGCTGGAAGACATCGCGGGGCGGTTTGGGATAGCAGCGATCCAGCAACATCTTAATACCCCCCCCGTTTTTGTCGGGTATTATATGCTGGCGATGGATCACGAAGGTGCCGATCAGGCGGTCCTGCTCCAGTTGCACCCGGGAGAGTTCCATGCGATGGCCATGCAGGTCGATGAAGGCTCGTGGGTAGCCTTCGGCATCCAGCATGCGGATAAAGTCGAAGAAGTCGTTCAGATCCTGTATCGGCGCCTGGGCGACATCGCTTTCCACCGCCGTGCGACGACGGAAGGGCACTGGCTCCCCCACCTGTGGTTTGGGCTGTGGCTCGTCACGGATGATGTTTTCGATCATGGATTCAATAGTGCCTGCGGCACGAAGGAAGATCTCCGAGGCTGCCCCTTCGAGGCATAGCGGACGTTTCAGGTAAATCGGCCCGGCATCCAGTTCTGCCACGCAGCGCAGGGCGGAAAGCATGGTTTCCTGGTGCCCGCGCTGGATGAGGTTTTGCAATGGGCTGCCACCCCGGCCATAAGGCAGGTCGGTCATGTGGAAGACAACGCACTCGTGCGCCGAATGGATCGCGTCCGGAATGAGGTACGACCAGTGGGGGAAGAAGACATAGCGTGGTGCGATCTCTGCCAGTCGCTCGGGCGTGAGATCTTCCTTGCGGGTGATGAGTTGGAAGCGATGGCCGGTTTTCTCCTCCAGCCGCCGAGCCATGATCTCATTCCAGGGTCTTGAGGTGGCGATGACGTGGTTCATGAGGGTGTGGAGTGACGAACACTCTTGTGTTGCGCGTTCAGAGTATCGAAATGCTCGATGCGGCTGCGGATAATCTCACGATGCGTCGCCCACTCGTTGGCGAGCAGGCCAAGACGAATGATGCCGACTCGTTGTTCGCCGTCGAAATGCTGGGCGCGGAAGGTACCCTCCACCTTGAAGCCGCATTTCTTGTGGAGGTGCAACGAGGTTGAGTTGCCATCGAGCACTTCGCCGTTTACCTTGTACAGGCCCAATTCATCGAAGGCATGGTTCAGGGCCTCGTAGAGGATACGGGTACCCGTTCCGGCGGGCGCCCCCGGCCGAGCATAAAATCCCCAGAATGCCGTTTTATGTGCGGTGTCAATGTCGGTGAAGTAGACTACGCCGTCCGGCGTGCCTTCGGCATCCCTGTGCAGATACCACTGGCAACGCGCATCGGTTTGCATGCGCTCAAACCAGGCACTGTGCTCTTCCGGTGAGATCACATGGTGCCTGTACATGGCGCGCCGCACCTCGGGCGCGTTACGCCAGGGCAGGATCAAATCGCGTTCCTCGGGCGTACTGAGACCCTTCAGTGCCATTTTATCCGCCTCCTGCCATCAACTGATCCGTCATCCGCGTCGTACCCAGGCCATCCACCAGATCGCACCCCATCAAGGCCATATGTCGCAGTCGTTCTGGCTCTCCTGACAGCGTAGCCATCACCGCGCCAAGCTTCTCCGCCGTCACCTGATCGTGATGACCTGCGTATGCAATGTACCCGTCTGCGGCCAATGCCTCGCAGGCTGGACGCTGGTTCTCGGCGATGCTCACCACCACGCTGGGCAGGCCCAGGCAGCAGCGCTCCCACGTTGTCGCGCCACCCGCCCCGATGGCCAGATCGGCTTTGGCCATGAGATCAGCCAGATGGGACTGGGGACCGTGGAGGATTGTTTGTCCCCTGCGGGCGGCCTGAGCTTTCAGCGCATCGTGATGCGGGTTGTTGGCGCCGACCACGGCATCAATGGCCCAGTGCGCGAACTCAGGGGTCAACAGTGCCGTCAAGACCTGGCCGGTGAGGTTGTCGGGATCGGTGCCGCCGAAGAAAACGAATACCCGCTCCACCTTGCCCGTATGAGGCTGCCGAGCCTTGCGATGCTCCGCAAAGGCTGGATGGAGCAATGCGTAAGCAGGACCACAGAGTCGAGTGGCGGTGGCAGGCAGCAGGCCGTCATAACGGGCCGCACCCTCGGCGCTGTAGTTCTGATCAAGAAGAAGGTCTGCATCGTGACAGCGATTGGCCAGGTCATCGATGATAGCTATCCGCTCTGCGTGAGGCCGCAGTCGCTGCTCCCAACTGGTGTCTAGTGCGTAGTTGTCCACCACCAGCCAGTCAAGGCGGCAGCCATCCAGTGCTACGATGGTCTGCTCGGCGTCCCGTTCGGGGGGAATACCGAGCCATTGGGCGTATTCGTCCGCATTGTCAGGAGCCTCAGTGGGGCCTGGGGGCGGAAGTAACACCACCTTGTGACCGCGTTCGCGGATGAGTTCAGCCATGTGCCCGTCATGCTCGCGGTGGATGAACCAGCACGTGGCGCCGCTTCGACTCAGTGCATCGGCCAGAGTGAGGCATCGCATCAAGTGACCGCTGCCGATCGCGACGGAAGCATCAACGCGGAATGCGATGTTCATCATTGGATCAGTCGGCCCAGCATAAAGGCCTCGGCGGCAGCCACACCGACGCTCGCTCCACGCCAGCGGGCCAGGTGCTCAACGGCATCAATGGAACGGGCATGAGGCCAAGGTCGCAATTCATACTCATAGGCGGACAGGGCTGCTCGTTTGCGGTCCATGGTGTCGCTGATGTCGATGAAGACATTGGGCATGAATGTCGGGCCACTGCCGGGTGTTTGCCATTCGGTGCTGGAGGCCACCTCGAAAAACAGCAGTTGGCGTACCGGATGCCCTGGCTGCGGCCGACAGGCGGTTAGTACCGCCTGATGCACCCGGCGATGGTCAATGTTCAGGTCACCGGCATGGTGAGTCAGTACAGTATCTGGCCTTATGTATTGAATCATGAACTCGATGGATTGGACAATTTTCAGAAGTGGTATGGTGTCCAATTTGTTGTCGGGAAAATCAAAAAAAGTGGGCTTGTTAGTTAGGCCCAAAATATCCAGCGCCATCTTGGCAGCTCTGCGCCGGGATTTGAGTTCAGTGACTTCGATTGATTTTCCATGGCGGGAACCCACGCCATCCGCGATAAATAAAGTATGTACATTGACCCCTTCCGATGCCCAGCGAGCCAATGTCCCTCCAGCACCAATGGACTCGTCATCTGGATGAGCTGCAATGATTAGAACGTTTTTGTAAATCATTTCTTTTCTAATAAAAACCAAGTGACATCATCTTGAGGGAAATTTGAGTCTCGATGATAAATAAAGCCATAATCAACGAGTTTTAAATCTTTAAATTGATTCATCATGTCGCCGGCAAAATCTCGTTTGAAAAGCTTATTTGAATACCCCCTATAACTAACTTCCAAGGGTGTCGGATTGTAATATTCAGCTAAAAAAATATATTTTTTAGAGCTCTTATAGATGGTTTCATATGCTTTCTTAATTTGATCAGGTGCTATATGTATCAATAATCCTTTTGTGAAGGAAAGGTCGTGCTTTTTTTGGGGTTTATAATCAAGAATTGAGCCTTCAAAAACTTCTGCTTCTGGCATTCTTTTCTTCAACTCATGGATGGCCTTTTCATTTATCTCAACGGCAGAAATAGTTGCACTTGGTATGATGCTTTGTATCGCAGTCAAGTTGAGCCCAATGTTTGAGCCAAACTCAATAACAGAATTAATATTATTGGTTCTACTTATAACTTTGCTGAACAGGGCGATATTTGATGAAACCATTTCCACGCCATTATTTCTTACTAAATAGTTATCTCCAAAATCTCCAGCCCAAAAAGAGTCTTGTTCAATTTTTTTCATTTTTTATTCCTGATCGTTGCATATTAAATATTAATTTTTATGAGCATTTTTAATTAGGCCATATCTTTGCATTAATTCAGCCATGATCCAATCATCTTCGGTGTCAATGTCCTGTGCGCGCCATCTAGGAATAATCAATGGCTTGCTGCTAGGCCCGTACAATTTATTTTTTTTTAACCAAGCGTCAGGTTTACCCCAATAAAACTGTCCCGCATCATGCAGTGACTGCGGAAGATCTTGAGATCTTTTGTTAAAATTCTCCGGGAAAAACATTTCAACGCCACCTTCCGGAGTCTGTCTGAACGAACGGAATATAGAAGAAGAAAATTCAGTTGCGGTAAAGCAAAAGTCCCATTGATCTTGATTCAGGATATTAAGGCCTTTATTTATGTCTGATGAGCGCACGAATGGGGCTGTCGCATAAAGACAGCACACTGCATTAATGGTCCATCCATTATTGATTGACCAATCTGTGGCATGGGCGATAACCTCCATCGTTCCGGTGTGATCTTCTGAAAGCGAATCAGGTCGACGGAAAGGAACTTCAGC
This sequence comes from Ectothiorhodospira lacustris, assembly GCF_022227785.1. Taxonomy (NCBI): domain Bacteria; kingdom Pseudomonadati; phylum Pseudomonadota; class Gammaproteobacteria; order Chromatiales; family Ectothiorhodospiraceae; genus Ectothiorhodospira; species Ectothiorhodospira lacustris. The sequence goes on from NZ_JAJNQM010000061.1 coordinate 11,509, forward strand.
ACCTAAGGATACAGAAATTTCTGCAATTTCATCGTCGTCCGTGGAAATGATAATGTGATCAAAAACGCCGCTTTCCCTTGCAGCGTCTATCGACCAAGCAATTATTGGTTTGCCACAAAAGTTCTTAATGTTCTTTCGGGGTATACGCTTGCTGCCTCCACGGGCTGGAATAATGCATATATTCACGACTGAATCACCTTCTTTATTAAGTGAATAATCTCTTCCTGAGCTTGGTCTGTTAGCGTGGGGAATAGTGGCAGGCTAATTGCCTCACGGTAATAAGCCTCGGCCTCAGGGAAATCACCTTCACGAAAGCCCATGGATCTATACCATGGTTGAGTATGTGCAGGGATATAATGGACATTTACACCAATTCCATTTTTGTATAAATGATGGAAAAATCGATTGCGCGAAACATCTGAGGTAGGCTTAATTCTCAGAATATAAAGATGATGCGAAGACTGGCAATCTGGATGCTTCCAAGGTGTAGTTAAAGGGAGATTAGTCAACATTTCATCATAACGCATCGCCAATTCAGTGCGTCGGTAAACGATTTTTTCAATTCGCTCCAGTTGTGACTTCCCTAAAGCGGCTTGTAATTCTGTCATTCTGTAGTTGAATCCCAATTCTATCTGCTGGTAATACCATGGGCCATCCGGAATATGTGTCATTTGCTCTGGGATGCGAGTGATCCCATGAGAGCGCAGACGCTTCATGTGTTCGGCGAGTTTAGAGTTATTGGTGACTGCCATACCTCCCTCGCCAGTGGTAATGATTTTCACTGGGTGGAAACTGAACACCGTAATATCACTGTAGCGACTACATCCTATCGGCTCTTGCCTGTAACTCCCACCAATGGCGTGAGAAGCATCCTCAATGATTTTGAAGCCGTAATGCTTGCTCAGCGCATGAATAGCAGTCATGTCACAGGATTGTCCACACATATGAACCGGTACCACAATTTTGGGAAGGTTACCCTTGCGCTCAGCAATGGCTAATTTTTTAGCCAGCGCCTCGGAACTCATATTGTATGTGAGCGGATCGATATCTACAAAGTCTACCTGTGCACCACAGTAAAGTCCGCAGTTGGCTGAAGCGACAAAGGTGATTGGGCTGGTCCATAGCCAATCACCCTTACCCAAACCCAAGGAAAGACAAGCGATGTGCAGGGCGCTGGTTGCGCTGTTGACTGCTACGCCGTGGGCTACTCCACAGTAATCAGCAACAGCCTGTTCAAAACGGGGTACCATCGGACCCTGGGTGAGCCAATCCGAATGCAGTACATCGACCACCGCCTGGATATCTTCTTCGGTAATATGTTGGCAGCCGTAAGGAATCATGGAATCATGTCGGGTAGATTGGGATCAATATGCATGCGGATTAAAGCCCGGATTTGTTCCACATCAAGAAAGTCATCATTCGTCCCACTGTTATAGGCAAAACCCGCCTCTACAGGCTGGGCATCATGATTTTCGCAGTACTGTTCACGTGTATATGTGCTGGTCATGGGGAGAATGGCGAAATAACGCCCAAGATCGACTGTATGATAACTATCGCTGGAAGTGATCATTTCCTCGTGGATTTTCTCTCCAGGGCGGATACCAACTATAGAGTGTTCGCAGTCCGGACCAATGGCTTGTGCTACGTCAATGACGCGGTAGCTAGGGATTTTTGGAACAAAAATCTCACCACCTTGTGCGTTTTCCAGCGTCCAAAGCACCATATCCACACCTTCTTGAAGGGTGATGTTGAATCGAGTCATGCCGGGGTCCGTGATGGGCAGGATACCTGTCTTTCGTTTTTCCAGGAAGAAGGGGATGACCGAGCCGCGACTGCCCATGACATTTCCATAACGTACAACGGAAAACCGGATATTCTGACGACCACGGATGTTGTTGGCCGCGGTGAAGAGTTTGTCAGAGCACAATTTGCTGGCTCCATAAAGGTTGACTGGCGCAGCGGCCTTGTCGGTGGACAGGGCCACCACATGCTTGACGTCGTTATCGAAGCAGGCTTCCACCAGGTTTTGAGCACCAAGGATATTGGTTTTAATGCATTCAAAGGGGTTGTATTCAGCGGCCGGAACTTGCTTAAGTGCGGCAGCATGAATCACGATATCGATGCCGTGTAGTGCACGTCGTAACCGGTCCCTGTCACGGACATCACCGATGAAATACCGTAGACTGGGGTGTTCCTGTGGGCTGAAAATCTGCTCCATTTCAAACTGCTTGAGTTCGTCACGGGAATAGATCACCAAGCGTTTGATATGAGGGTACCTTTCCAGAACGGTTCGGGTGAACGCTTGGCCGAAAGAACCGGTCCCACCGGTAATAAGCATAGATGTGTTGTTGAGCATAATGGTCTGGATTATTTAAAGGGTATTTTCCTAGTATAGGATAGTTTTGGCGATAGAAAAACAATTTATTTCTTCAGCTGAGGGTGCCAATCGTTTTATTCTGAAGCTTTGCATGTGAAAGCTTTTTGATTGGCATGATTTTTGATTATTTTACGACACTTTATTTGCGGATATTTTTCTGGAAAAGCCTGATTAAAATTCATTTTGCCAAAGGATTTAAATTAATGTCAGAAGATATTTTTGATAAAAATGTTGCGGCATTCAATGCGCGCAATCCGCATTTTATAACTCGCTTGAATCTAGGTGAGTTGCCTGATGACCTTTTTTTAGTGGATGGAAAAAAAGGGAAGCCTACTCTGAAAGCAAGGGATGAAAATGGAGAATATTATCTTCACAGCGCTTATGATCCAATCCGTGAAATGAATCAAGTAATTGATAGAGAAGTCAATCAACAAGAAGAAAATAAAGAAAATCGCATTAGAATAAAATTCTTTATCGTGATAGGAATGGGGTTGGGCTATTGCTTTGACTCCATACTGCCAAGACTGGAAAAAAATCAAAAAATGATTTTGGTGCAGCCGAGCAAGAAAGATTTTTTTATGGCTTTAAAATCAAGAGATTTTTCAGAATTTATCAGCAACGAGGCGGTATCTATTTTTGTAGATGAGCGATCAAGCGATGCTGCCTATGGTGTCGCACAATCTGTCTATTCCATCAATGCAGTGAATTGGAAAATTATTCTGCATCCCGCCTTGTTCAGGAGGTATTTTGGATTTTGCAAGGACTTTGTCCTTCAGTTGAGAGGCAGGCTTTTCTCTAACCGAGTATTGATGAATACAGAAATTGGAATGGGGCATCTTTTTTCTAGCAACATCATCAGAAATATTCCTGATATCTCGATGTCCTCAGGGGTTAACGAGTTTGACGGAAAGTGGCGCGGCAAACCGGTCATTGTTATTTCAGCCGGTCCTTCACTTGATAAGCAATTACCTTTATTAGAAAAATATAGAAATAAAGTGTTGATGGTCGCCGTAGGTTCCGCTTGGAAAAGTCTTTCTATGGCAGGTATTGAGCCTCATATTGTGGCTGCAGTTGATCCTCAGGATTTGAGTCAGAAGTCCTTTGAAGGACAAGTATGCAAAGGGAATTGGCTATTGGCAGATACAGCGACCAACAGGGGAGTGGTAAAAGGTTTTTCAGGCAAGAAGATATTTTCTTCGTCTTATGATGCCATTGATGATTTAATTGAGCTGATTTCAGAGCGGAAAGGAGTATTGAGCGGTGGCGGCACGGTTTCTCATATTGCGTTTAATTTCGCCATAAGAATGGGAGCGAACCCCATCATTCTGGTAGGGCAGGACTTAGCCTATACCAATAATATCACTCATACCCAATTTCATTTCTTAAGGGATCATGAGGGTCTTAACGAAGAGCTTGTTGATGTGCCTGGTTATTATGGTGGGAAGGTAAAAACCAATGTTCAAATGGATGTCTTTCGTTTGACGTTTGAAGATATTATTTCTGTATACCCCGATATTGAATTCATCAATGCAACGGAAGGGGGCGCAAGAATAGAGGGGGCGGAGCAGCGATCATTGCAGGATGTGCTTGAATCTCTGAGCGCTGAAGAAACCATTGATCCTGATGATTTATGGTCATGTCTAAATTCTAATATTAATCATACCCAAAAGGCTCTGAATGTCTTGCTTGACTGGATCAGTCATTTGAATGACGCCAAAGATATTGCAGAAGATATTGTGGATACCTCAAAAAAATTGAAAATGAAGTGGGGTGGTGATGATTTTTCTGATGATTCCTGTTCCATTGAGTTGGAAAGGTTAAATCTTCAATATTTGTATGACAAATTTCGTGAGCTTGACCCTCATATAAAATGGTTGATCGAGTCTTTCACTGGGTCCTCAAGGTATGGTGTTTTGCAGATAATTGAGGAAATGGATGAAGAAAAGCTTCATCAAGATCAGTCGGAGGGGGAGAATGATATCCCAGTCCTGGATATTGATCCAGATCGCTTCAAGGCGCTTGATTTAAATATTGGTTTCTACCAAGATACTGTGCAGGCTTGCAAGTCCGTCATTTCTGTACTTGATGAGACTGTGGAGGTTTTGCGAAAGAATCAGATTGGTAAGGAAGGTATATAATGAACGACAAAGAAGCGGTTATCTTGACCACTCAAGAAGCTGAAAAATATCTGGAAAGGGCCATGCCGGCGCTGAAAGAACTGATTGTCTCCACTCGTGAATTCCATAATGAAGACAATATTAAGGACGTTGGAGAGGCCGTGGAAGGTTTGGGTTGGCTGAGCCAATACAGTCATTCCATGCAGCATCTGGTCGCTTCAGGATATCCTGAAATGGCAGGTCATTTTGCCCAGTTTGAAAAGGATATCAGTTTTATCATATCGCAAATGGTGGAGGGTAGCAGAAATCAGGATCAGGTTCTTATCGCGGACATCATGGAGTATGAAGTGATGCCTTTATTTGAGGCCATGAAAGAAATCATTGGTCAGGTATTGCATAAAATTAGACATCATTAGTGCCCCTGTGGCGCGTACTCTCGTGGGACGAAAACGCCGCCCGGGTTCTGACGGCCTGGGCCGAGCAGCAGTTATCCGGTTGGGAACCAGCCGATGCGTGGAGGGCGGTAAGACCGATGCGTTGAAAAAACGTCGATCGATCCGCCGTCGCCGCCGGACAAGGTCGCTGATGACGACATTCGAGGCAGCGATGGAAGGAAATTCAGTGCAGTGACAGAGGTGGTGGGACTGGATCGCACCTCTTGCCGACCGGTCACGGAAAAAGCAAGCGTCACGCAGAGATGAATTGCTCGATGGGTTGGGCAACGCCCGGATGCGTCCACCTACACCGCTGGCTGGTGGAGCAGACAGGTCGACCGGTCATCCTGGAGGACTGCCCTCCGATTCTGCAGTGCTACACCGGCAGTACGGCTGTGGTTCTGTGGGGAGCTGTGGTCGATTGCTCACCCACAGTCACCCGGCGACCCCGCTCCCACCACGGCAACTCCAGGCTCTAGCCCCCCCCCCTGTATATCCCTATGATTTTTTTATGTTTCCTTCTGAATTTCGGCCTGGAAAGAACCTCCTCCCTCCCGTCTGAATTAATCCTGCATTAGTAATGAGTCGGCCCCTGCCCGAGGGGCTGGGGGCAAGATTGTGTCTGTCTTGCACCCTACCTTTTGCCCTCGGGCGGCAAAGGCGGAAAAAAATTTCCGCTTAAAGGCTAAAGCTTGCCGCTCGGCCGCCGATAACGGGTTTGAGAGCGGCAAGATTATGCCGGTTCAGGCAACACCCAGCCGCTCCTTGAGCCCAAAGGTTTCGTTACCAACGACAAGCGGTATGACGCTTGTCCGCAATCAGGAGAGTCATCATGGCACAGGTACTCAACACCAATGTTCCTTCCCTCAATGCCCAGCGTAATCTGAACATCACCCAGGGGAAGATGACGCAGACTTTCGAGCGCCTGTCCTCGGGTCTGCGGATCAATCGGGCCAAGGACGATGCGGCGGGTCTGGCGGTGAGCGAGCGGATGACAGCCCAGATCCGGGGCCTGAATCAGGCGGCCCGTAACGCCAATGATGGTGTGTCCATGATTCAGACCACAGAAGGCGCCCTTAAAGAGATCACGGCCAACCTCCAGCGCATGCGAGAACTGGCGGTGCAGTCTGCTAACGGTACTTATGGAGCAGGAGATCGTCAAGCTATGCAGGCCGAGTTCTCCGCCCTGAGGCTGGAGATTGGTCGAGTGGGCAGTCAGACCCAGTTTAATGGGAAAAATGTTCTTCTCAGCACTGGTGGTGGCTCACCTGGTACAGTGAAATTCCAAGTTGGCGCCAATAGCGGTGAAATAATTAGTTTCCAATTTAATAAGGGTTTTACCACCGCCTCAGTTGCCGGCGTAAATATTAAAACAGAGACAGTTGGAACTAGTGCCGGTGCTTCGGCTGCAATTACAACAATTAACAATGCCTTGTCTGCCGTTAATAGCTACCGCGCCAATTTGGGTGCCGTCCAAAACCGCCTGGAATCCGCCGTGATGACCATCACTAACACAGCAGAAAACCTATCGGCCTCCCGTTCCCGGATTGTGGATGCGGACTTTGCCCAGGAGACGGCCAATCTGACCAAGTATCAGATACTGCAGCAGGCAGGGACTTCCGTACTGGCCCAGGCGAACCAGAATCCCAATAGCATCATGTCCCTGTTGCAATGATGGTAGACTGAGCAGGACCCTGCCTGCTTACTGAAAGCTCGGGGCTTCCCCCCCCGAGCTTTCCCTTGCTTCCCGCCATCGGGGAAGGAGATGACAGATGGATATTCACACCAGCCCCATGCTGCACACCGCGGATCGGTCGGCATCCCGAGCCGGCACACCATCGCCGGGCGGCGGCAGTTTGCCGGTCCAGGCGGTCAGCGTTGAACGCACCCCACCCGATGTCCCTTCTGCTAATGCCAAGGGAGGCGGCGACCGCGGCGGATTCGATCCCAGTGATGCCCGTAGCCTGGATGCGGCCGTGGAGCAGATCAATGACTTTGTCCAGGTCATCCAGCGGGATCTTGAATTTTCCATTGATGATGATACGGGTCGAACCATCGTCAAGGTGCTTGATCGCCATACACAGGAGTTGATTCGGCAGGTGCCGCCGGAGGAATTTCTGGCCATGGTGGCACATCTGGAGGAAGTGAAAGAGGGCCTCCTGGTCAAGGAGCAGGCTTAATGGCATTTTTATTGCTTGTTTTTTGCCCGGAAGTGTTCCATGTAAAGCCATGCAAAGAGGTGGTCGTTTGCCCTCGAGTTGGGGCTTTGCGATTGCCGGGAGGTCGTGATGTCAACAATCAGCGCAATGGGTGTGGGTTCCGGGATTGATATCCGGGGTCTGGTGGATCAGTTGGTGGCTGCCGAGCGAAAGCCCAGGGAGATGCAGATCCAGCGGAGCGAAACCCGGATCAAGGAGCAGATGTCGGGATTGGGCAGGCTCAAAAGCGCCCTTGCAACCTTCGGCGATGCGGCCAGTAAACTGAATCAAGCGTCAACTTTCCGTCAGATCAATACCCGGGTGACGAATGAGGGGGTGGTATCGGCCACAGGTACCAGCACGGCACCCCAGGGCAATTATGATGTGAACGTGATCAATCTGGCCCAGGCCCAGCGGATGGTGACCCGGTCGGACATGTTTTCCGGTGTGACGGACTTTTCCGCCTCGGGTACGGCCCTGGGGTCCGGGGAGATGATCTTCAGTTTCGATGGAGGTGGCTCTGAAACCATCTCCATTGCCAATGGCTCGCCGTCTTCCCTCAATGATTGGGCAGCTGCCATCAATAGTCAGTCCAGCCGATTGACGGCGTCCGTGGTGGATGACGGCAGTGGTCCCCGCATGATTCTGACCTCTGCCCAGACCGGAGAGGCCAATGCGGTGACGGGGATTGCCGTGAATAATGCCGGCGGCGGCCTGATCGAAAACTTTGCCGCGGATATGTCCGGTGTGGCTCAGACCGAAACCAACGGCGGCTTCACGCTGCTTCGGCAGGCCCAGGATGCCAGGGTTGAGATTGATGGCATGGCGGTGACCCGCAGCACCAACGAGATCACCAATGCCATTGATGGCGTGACTTTGACCCTGTCCAGCGTGGGCGAAAGCCGGGTCATCGTGGACGAGAAGCAGGGCGCTGCCCGCACGGCGGTGGAAGATTTCGTCAAGGCTTACAATACGCTGCTGGAAGAGTTTTCCCGTTTGGGGGCCTTTGATAAGGATTCCAATACCGCTGGCCTGCTCAACGGGGATGCCACCCTGCGTTCGGCACAGACCCAGTTGTACCGGATCATCGGTGATCCGGTGGGGCCGACGGACAGTCCGGTGAGAATCCTGGCGGACATGGGCATTGGTACCGAGAAGGATGGTACGCTCAAGATTGATGAGACACGTCTGACCCAGCGCCTGTCGGAGGATAGGGAAGCCTTGGTCAGCTTCTTCACCGACGATGAGCACGGCCTGGCAAAGCGGCTGGGGGACTTCGTCAACAACTTCACCGGCAATGACAGTCCCATCAATTCCCGTAACGACAGCCTGCAAAAACAGTTGAAGGGCATCGAGGACCAGCGGGAGCGCATGGATTACAGCATGGAGCGACTTGAGGCCCGTCTGATTTCCCAATTTTCCGCGATGGACGCCATGGTGGCGCAAATGAACCAGACCAGCGACTTCCTGAGCAATCAGATGTCTCTGATGCAGGCCAATACGCGGGCTAGCCGCCGTTAGTGAGTCTTCAGATTGTGTGGTGTTGGCCGATAAGGGGTCATAAGCGTTAAGATGTTTCGAGTCTTTTGACCGGGAGGACGGCCATGCATAAAGCGATCAATCAATATCAGCAGGTAGGTGCCGCAGGCGCCACCTTCGCGGACCCCCATCGTCTGATCGAGATGCTGTTTGATGGCGGAATTGATCGTCTGGCCCAAGCGCGGGGTGCCGTCATGCATGGCAACCGGCCCGCCAAGATCAAGCTGATCGGCAAGGCATTCGACATCATCGGTGGTCTACGGGGCGGGTTGGATCTGGAGCGGGGTGAGATCGCCCAGAACCTGGATGCTCTGTATGACTACATGCAGCGCCGGCTGGTGATGGCCAATGCCAGGGATGATGTGGAAATCATTGACGAGGTGTCCCAGTTGTTGGCGGAGATCCGGGACGCCTGGAAATCCATTCCTCTGGAAGTCCGCAAAAACCCCCATGCCCACTTGAACACGCCGGTGGCCGAGGAGGCCGTTCCGGTGGAAGTTTCCGGTGGCGAAGGCCGGTAAGCCCTGAACATTGCCGGCGGGAGATTCCCTTCATGACCCGAGCACTTGTACCCAGTTATCTGCAGGATTTTCGCTGTGACGGCCCCAACTGCCCCGACAATTGCTGTCAGGGTACTTGGGGCATTCATGTGGATGAGTTGCATTTTAAGCGCATCCGGGCTGTTCGGGATCGGGAACTGGCGCCCCTGATCAAGAAACATTTCAAGCGCAACCGCAAACAGACCCATGAGCAGGATTACGGCAAGTTGGTACTGGACAAGAAGAAGGGACAATGCGCCTTTCTGACGCCGGAAAAGTTCTGCGGCATACAGCAGAAACTGGGCGGGGATCATTTGTGTAATGTCTGCATGATCTATCCTCGTTCCACGGCCTTCATCAAGGGCTTTCCCCTGGAGCGGTTTTTGAGTTTTTCCTGTCCCCTGGCCGCACAAACCGCGTTACTCAGGCCGCAGGGGATTGATTTTCTGGAAACAGATATCGATATGACTGAGCGCCATCTGTTCAGTTTCATTCTGGATTTTGACCAGGAACGCAAGACC
>NZ_JAJNQM010000062.1:0-21043 GCF_022227785.1 Ectothiorhodospira lacustris
AACTCCCCCGGCGTCATTTGCCCACCCCTGTCGTCATTCCCGCGAAGGCGGGAATCCAGAATACCCAGCCTGCACGTGGATTCCCGCTTACGCGGGAATGACGGGGAACCATCCATGAACTGCCCCGGTGAAAAATGGATTCCCGCTTATGCGGGAATGACGGTGGACAATCTTGGACACGGGAATGACGGAGGACGATCTCGAACGCGAGAAATGACTCACGGGAAAGGTTCAGTCGGAAGCAGGCGTTTCGCCCAGGATCACCCGGCCATCCGGATGCAGTCGATAATCCGGCACCTCCAGGTTGCGCCGGGCGGCCTGGCCGTCATGGACCCGGCCGGCGAAGTCGTAACGCCCTCCCCGGCAGCGGTCGACAATCCCCCCACCCCAGCCCTGCTCCGCCGCGATCTTGGGGACCACCAGATCCAGGCGGCAACCCAGGTCGGTGCCGATGGCAAAGGCCACGAATACGTCCGGCGCCGCGGAGCGATGATCGTTGCGATAGGCACGGGGCTGGCGGCTGAAACGGGAACCCGGATCATAGAGGCGCTCGACAAAGGCCGCATCCGCTGCCGCCATGGCCTCGCTCCGGCGCAGTACCAGTACGGGACGACCGCTCCATTCCACCTCCAGCATCTCCCCCGGCGCCAGCGCGGTGATGTCCACGGACTTGGTCAGGACATGACTGGTACGCGGCTCGCTCAGAAAGCCGGAGATCATGGCATAGACCAGCGCCAGTATCCCCAGCAGGGCCATGAGCTTGAGGGCAACCCGGTAGTAGACGCGAGCATCCGATTCTTCAGTGGTCATGAGCGATCCATCCGGGAATAATGAGGAATTTCACAATGATCCGGGAACATGCGATGAACACCCCTTCCAGACAAGCCTACGTCGGCATCCACAACGACCTTCACGGCGGCATGACGCCCATCGGCGGCATCATCAAGGATGCCTGGGTGTTCGGCCTGATCCCCGAGACGGAGACCTGCGAGGGCTGGACCCATGCCCAGATCCAGATGCTCCATGACAAAGTGGCCGCCGCGTGGGATCAGCATGGCCTGCTGGTCAGTCGGCTACCACCTGAGCTGCGGGAACGCCATACCCGTATCCACGATGAAGCCATAGCCCGCGCCAAGGCCGAGGGCTGGGTCCCCGGCATGGATGTGGACGGCAGCATGGAACAGTAACTTCAGTCCCTGAAGTTATCGTACTGTAGGGGCAGCTCCAGCTCAGCCTTGCGCAGCAGGGCGATGGCATCCTGCAAGTCATCACGCTTCTTGCCGGTGACCCGGATCTTCTCGCCCTGGATGGAGGCCTGCACCTTGAGCTTGCTGTCCTTGATCAGACGGATGATCTTCCTGGCCAGATCCTGGTCGATGCCCTGCCGGATGGTCACCACGCGACGGACCTTGCCGCCCCCCTCGTCCAGCTTGCCGGATTCCAGACAGCCTACGTCGATGCCCCGCTTGGCCAGCTTCTGGGTGAGGATGTCCATCACTTGGTCCACCTGGAATTCGGAGGCGCCGAACAGGGTCAACTCGGCCTCGCTCTGTTCCACGTCGGCGGGGCTGCCCTTGAAGTCGTAACGGTTCTCCACTTCGCGCTTGGTCTGGTCGACGGCGTTGCGCAGTTCCTGCATGTCCACTTCGGACACCACGTCGAATGAAGGCATGGTCTTCTCCGCTTTGCTGAATCAGCGCGCAAGTCTATCAAAATGCGCGCAGGACGCCTCCATCGGGATCAGGCCCACGGGCACGAAGGGAGCATCATTGCCGTCATTCCCGCGAAAGCGGGAATCCAATCAGGCCCACAGGCGCGAAGGGAGCATGCCCTGCCCGGCGGTTCCGGAGGATTTGCTATTGGCCCGACAATCCAATACCGTCCGGGCTTTCCATCTCTTCCGAGGAACCTTGCCATGAACCCAGTCTCCTTTGCCGTGCAGGCGGAACAGGCCCTGGAATCCCTGGTGGAACGCATGAGCGAAGTGGACGCGCTGGCGGATCTGGACATGGATCTGGTGGACGGGGTGCTGAAAATGGAATTTGATGACGGCAGCAAGCTGATCATCAACCGGCAGGAGCCGGTGCGCCAGCTCTGGCTGGCCTCACCGGAGGGGCCGGCCCATTTCAATCAGGGCACCGGCGGCGCAGGCTGGGTAAACGACCGCACCGGCGAAGGTCTGCTGGAGACCCTGAACCGGGTGCTGAGCCAGAAGCTCGGTGAGGCGATCAGGATTCCGGACTAGACGGCGTCTCTTCCGGCTTTTTCAGCAGGGATTCGAGCTGCCCCACCACCACGGCGGGCTTGTGGTCTTCCAACATCCGGTCCACCAGCAGCAGCATGGGATGATAACGGGGCTGCAGGGTGTACTTGATGCGGGCCATGTTCAGGGACAGGCGCCGGAACTGGCGGAAGAACAGGTAGGACAGGGTGGCCACGATCAGCGCCGTCCAGGTGGCGCCCTGGAACCAGACCCAGACGGCCGCCCCGTAACCAATGAAGCTGATGATGAACAGCAGGGTGGCAAAGCGATGGATGGTGGCGACGAAGGACGCAAAATCTTCGCGGTGAGTGGCGAATTCTTCCTGGGAGATCATGAATGACGGTTTCCGGTTGGGTTGGCGGCCATAGTGTAATCCATGGGGGCGGCGCGCTCATTCAGGCTGAAAGCGCTCCCAACAGCCGCTCGTGCAGCCCGCCGAAGCCTCCGTTGCTCATGATCAGCACATGGTCACCGGGCCGGGCGCTCGCCACCAGGCGCGCCAGCAGGGCATCCAGGGTCGCCGCGGACTCCCCCCGCCCCGCCAGTTCGCCCGTCACCGCCGCCGCGTCCCAGCCCAGATCCGGTGGCGCGAACACGAACACCTGATCCGCCCCGGCCAACGAGGCCGCCAGGGTCTGTCGATGGACACCCATGCGCATGGTGTTGGAACGGGGTTCCAGCACCGCCAGGATGCGGGCCTCCCCCACCCGCCCACGCAGGGCCTCAAGGGTGGCGGCGATGGCAGTGGGATGATGGGCAAAGTCATCATGGACCGTCACCCCGCCGACCGTGCCCCGCACCTGCAACCGCCGCTTGACCCCGGCAAAGCGTGACAGCGCCGACAAACCGGCCTCAACCGGCACCCCCACATGCCTGGCCGCTGCCAGGGCCGCCACGGCGTTGCTCATGTTGTGATGGCCGGGCATGGACCAACGGGCCTCGCCCACCGGGGTGTCCCGGTGATGGAGACGAAAGTGACTGCCGTCGGGACTCAGGGCCTCTCCCCGCCACTCCAGCCCGCCATCAGACCCGAAACGCTCCACCGGGGTCCAGCACCCCATGGCCAGCACCCGCGCCAAAGCGGCATCGGTGCCCTGGCAAAGGATGCGCCCCTCACTCGGCACGGTACGCACCAGATGATGGAACTGACGCTCGATGGCGGCCAGATCCGGAAAGATATCGGCGTGATCGTATTCCAGGTTGTTCAGGATCAGGGTCCTGGGGTGGTAATGGACGAACTTGGAGCGCTTATCGAAAAAAGCGGTATCGTATTCGTCGGCCTCCACCACGAAGAAGGGCGTCTCCCCCAGCCGCGCCGAGACCTGGAAATTATCCGGCACTCCGCCGATGAGAAACCCGGGAGACAGTCCCGCATCCTCCAGTATCCAGGCCAATAGGCTCGCGGTGGTGGTCTTGCCGTGGGTTCCGGCCACCGCCAGCACCCAGCGATCCTTGAGCACATGCTCAGCCAGCCACCGGGGGCCGGAGGTGTAGGGAATGCCGCGGTTGAGCACGTATTCCACCGCCGGATTACCGCGGGTCATCACGTTGCCGACCACCACCACATCCGGCGCCGGGTCCAGGTGGGCGGGATCGTAGCCCTCGCTGACGGAGATGCCATGGGCCGCCAGTAGCGTGCTCATGGGCGGGTAGACCTGCTGGTCCGAACCGGTCACGTGGTGACCGGTGGCCCTGGCCAGCAGGGCCACGCCGGCCATGAAAGTGCCGCAAATACCCAGGATATGGACGTGACTCACGGCATGATCGCCGTGTAGAGCATTTCACCGGCGATGGCCGCCAGCATCAGGTACAGTACCGCCAGTGCCACGCCCCCGGCCACGGTCTGCAGGCCCAGGGCGCTGCGCAGGATATTGCCGTAGGTGGTCAGCAGCCAGCCCAGCAGGACCAGATAGCCCACGGTGATGTAGACCGGGATCTCGGTGGGAGTCTCGGCCCCGCGCAGGTTGTAGACCAGGGGCAGCATCAGGAGCCCCAGGATCACACCCACACCCAGCAAGGCGCTCAAGGTCTGGTTGAACCGGCCCGGCACCCCCCGCCAGGACAATAGCAGGGCGGTATAGCCCGCCAGCAGAGCCAGTTCCAGGCCGGTCTGCAGGATGGCCAGCTGGAAGGGGTAGAACGGCAGGGCCACAATCAGGCCCACCAGCAGGTAGGCAATGACGCACAGCCACAGCAGCATGGCGGAGGCCGGCAGGTCCTCGGGGCCTTTCTGCATGAAGGTCAACTGGATGAAGGGTTTGATCAACGCGTACATGCACGGCCCTTGGATGACGTCCTGATGATTCGCTGACGGTCGTTTGAGATTCGTGCAAGGATATCATGTCCCTCCCGGTACACAGCAGAACCCGACATGGACACGCCGTTCAAGACACGCCGCTCCCCGCCGGCCCGGGGACCTCACCGCTATCGGCTCAGGGTCGATGGTGATGATTTCTTTCCCGCCATGGTGGACGCCATCGAATCGGCCCGAGAGCGGGTGCTGCTGGAGATGTATCTGTGCAGCTCCGGTGCACTGACCACCCGTTTCATCGATGCCCTGTGCCTGACTGCAACCCGTGGCGTGGAGGTCTGCGTCCTGCTGGATGATTTCGGCAGTCTGGCCCTCTCCGGTGGCGACCGGGGGCGCCTGCTGGCCCATGGCGTGCAACTGGGCATGTATAACCCGCTGGGTCTGAAACGACTCCATCTGTCCCTGTTCCGGAACCACCGCAAACTGCTGGCTGTGGATGGCCGGGTGGCCTTCGTGGGCGGTGCCGGGCTGACCGATGATTTTGATCCCCGCTTTGCCGGCGACCTGGCCTGGCATGAGGTCATGCTGGAGATCCGTGGACCCTGCGTGTCGGATTGGGAACAGCTGTTCGCCAGAACCTGGGCCCGCTGGCATGCCTACCCCCTGACGTTGCCGGCCCCCCGGGCCGGTGACCACGGCCCGGCAGATGGACGGGTAGTGGGTAACAGCGTCCTGGGGGGACGGTCGGTGATGCGGTCGGTGATCGCCGCCGTCAAGAAGTCACGGCGGCGAGTGTGGATCACCACGGCCTATTTTGTGCCCACCCTGCGTCTGCGCCGGGTGCTGGCCCGGGCCGCCCGCAACGGCGTGGATGTACGGCTGCTGCTGCCAGGTCCGAAGACGGACCAGCCGGCGGTCAGGCATGCGGGGCGGCGCTTCTACGGGCGGCTACTGCGGTCGGGAGTCCGTATCTTTGAGTACGAACCGCGCTGCCTGCATGCCAAGTATGTGATCTGTGATGACTGGGGCAGCGTGGGCTCCAGCAACCTGGATCACTGGACCTTGCGCTGGAATCTGGAAGCCAATCAGGTGGTGACCGCCCCATACACCGTGGCGGAACTGGCCGGCCTGTTTGCGGGCGATCTGGCGCAGGCCCGGGAATGGACCCTGCAGGAGTGGCAGGCACGAGGCCGCTGGCATCGTCTGATGGAGCGCCTGTTTGGTGCCCTGGATGAATGGCTGATGCAACTCAGCTACATGCGGGATGTGCGGGAGGCGGACAAGGCGTTGCGCCGGGGCATCCATGCGCTGCCGGCGTCGAACCCCGCCTCCAGGGCGAGGTGACGGCTCAGAAATCGTCGTCCCAATCTTCCAGTTCCCGCAGCAAGTCGTACTGGTCTTCGCCGGGGGCACCGTCACGCACCAGATACTCCCGCCGCTGCAGGTAGGCATTGCGCAAGGCCATGTAGCGGTCAGTGGCGACGTCTTCCAGGGCACGCTCGGTGGGCAAAAAGCCCGCTCGCATATCGATGATGTCCACCACCAGCAGGGCATTGCGAACGCCGGTCTCATCGTAGTAGTACAGCGGATGAGTCACCCCGTCCACCACCCGGGCCGGAGCATCCCGCAGGGTGCTGGGTCCCAGGAAGGGCAGCACCACGTACGGCCCGGAGGATACCCCCCAACGCCCCAGGGTCTGCCCGAAGTCCTCGTTGCTCTTTTCCAGCCCCATGGGACTGGCCACGTCGAACAGCCCGAACACCCCGAAACTGGTATTCATGATGATGCGCGTCAGGTCCGAAGCGGCATCGTGGAACTTGAACTGCAGGGTGTTGTTGGCCATGTTGACCACGTCCCGCAGGTTGGAAAAGAAGTTGGTGACACCGGTCTGCACCGGCTGGGGGGCGTAGCGCTCATAGCCCTCGGCCACGGGCTTGATCACGGCGGAGTCCACCGCGTCATTGAACTGGAACATGGCCCGGTTGTAGCCCTCCCAGGGGTCGCGCGGGTCACGGGACTCCGGAGGGACGGTGGCACAGGCGGGCAGAAGCAGGACGGTCAGCAGCAACAACCAGATCGGGTGACGGGGCTTGGAGAGCTTCACGGGCAATACCTGTGGCAACGGTGAACACGTGGGGGGTATTCTTCCCCTCACCCCAACCCCTCTCCCCTATGGGGAGAGGGGTACCTTCCCTTACCGTCCCCGCTGGGCGGCGATGCGCATGCGCAGGGCGTTGAGCTTGATGAAGCCTTCCGCATCCTTCTGGTTGTAGGCGCCGGCATCATCCTCGAAGGTGGCGATATGGGCATCAAACAGGCTGTCGGATTCGGACTTGCGGCCGGCCACGATGACGTTGCCCTTGTAGAGCTTGATCCGCACCACGCCGTTCACATGGGCCTGGGAAGCATCGATCAGGGACTGCATCATCAGTCGTTCCGGACTCCACCAGTAGCCGTTGTAGATCAGGCTGGCGTAGCGAGGCATCAGCTCGTCCTTCAGGTGGGCCGCCTCCCGGTCCATGGTGATGGACTCGATGGCACGATGGGCCCTGAGCAGGATGGTGCCGCCAGGGGTTTCGTAGCAGCCGCGGGATTTCATGCCCACATAACGGTTCTCCACCAGGTCCAGGCGGCCGATGCCGTGGGCACCGCCGATCCGGTTCAGGGTGGCCAGCAGGGTGGCTGGGCTCATGGCCTCGCCGTTGAGGGCTACCGGATCACCGCGCTCGTAGCTGATTTCCAGGTATTCCGGCTTGTCCGGAGCGGCCTCGGGGGAGACACTCCAGCGCCACATGTCTTCCTCGGCCTCGAACCAGGGATCTTCCAAGGGGCCACCCTCGTAGGAGATGTGCAGCAGGTTGGCGTCCATGGAATACGGGGACTTCTTGCCTCGCTTCATCTCCACCGGGATGCCATGCTGATCGGCGTAGGCCAGCAACTTTTCCCGGGAGTTCAGGTCCCATTCCCGCCAGGGGGCGATGACCCGGATACCGGGCTTGAGGGCATAGGCGCCCAGCTCGAAACGCACTTGGTCGTTGCCCTTGCCGGTGGCGCCGTGGGAAACGGCATCGGCGCCGGTCTCGTTGGCGATCTCCACCAGGCGCTTGGCAATCAGGGGACGGGCGATAGAGGTGCCCAGCAGATATTCACCCTCGTAGAGGGCATTGGCGCGGAACATGGGGAAGACGAAATCGCGCACGAATTCCTCGCGCAGATCGTCGATGTAGATTTCCTTCACGCCCATGGCCTGGGCCTTGGCTCGAGCCGGTTCCAGCTCCTCGCCCTGGCCGATGTCGGCGGTAAAGGTCACCACCTCGCAGCCATAGGTATCCTCAAGCCACTTGAGGATGACCGACGTATCCAGCCCGCCCGAATAGGCGAGGACGACCTTTTTCACATCATTGGCCATGTAAGGCAACCCCTGGGAAAGACGTAAGTGGTACAGGGGGGGCAGTATAACGAAACTGGGACCGGGTAAGGAATGGACGACACCTTCGGTGATCAGATCTTGCGCTTGAGCTCCTGCTCCAGCTCCAGCATGAGATCACTGATATTGCCGGCGAACAAGCCGGTCTGATCCGCCAGACGATTCACTTCCTTGGCCACCACCGCAAAGCCACGTCCGTGCTCTCCGGCCCGTGCGGCCTCGATACTGGCATTGAGGCTGAGCATGCGCAGGGCCTTGAGCACGATCAGGATCTGGTTGGACTCCGCGAAGATCGAGTTGCTCAGCCGGTTCACGGCGGCGATCTGTTCATGCCGCGCGGATTCCATTTCCCTGCGCCGTCGAATGTCGGTCACCGCACCCTCCAGATGCAGCAGTTTCCCTTCCTGATCAAGCACCGGGCCACCCTGTTCATTGACCCAGCGCAGACTGCCGTCACGGTGTCGAATGCGGTAATCCACGTCCCAGTGGCCGCCGGCGGCTACGGCCTGGCTGATGGCCTCGTCGACGGCGGCCGAATCCTCCGGGTGAATCAGGGAGGCGTAGGACACCGACCGGTTCAGTCGCAATTCATCCCGGCCATAGCCCGTAAGATCCCGGGCACGCCCGGAAATCACCAGCATGGTGTACTGGTCATCGTTGCGGCACCGGTAAAGGAATCCGTTCATTCGACTGGCGATGCTGTTCAAGGCATCCAGTTCAGTGCTTTCATCGGCCGTATGGGTGGGCATGCTCGGGGCTCCGCAGTAAGGATCGTAGTGTAGTCCCTGCGCCCTGTAGAGACGATGGATTTCAGCCCTTACCGGGCCAGCCAGATGTCCACACGGCGATTAAGGGCCCAGGCCGCTTCCGTCCCGGCCGTATCCAGGGGCCATGACTGGCCGAAAGCACGGGTCTCTATCCGATCTGCCGCAATCCCCCGCCCTTGCAGATAGGCCTGCACGGCATGTGCCCGGCGCAGGGACAGGGCGTCGTTATAGGCCTCGGTGCCGCGCTCGTCCGCATGACCGCCAAGGACGACCCGGCCGGCAGGGCTGTCCCTGAGCACCGCCAGGAACCGGTCCAGTTCGGCATACTGATCCGGGCGGATACGGGCCTCGTCGAAATCGAAGTGGATGCGCCAGTCATCGAGGATCTCGAAGTCCAGTTCCCTGAGTTCCCCCTGGCAGGCACGAAAATCCGCCAAAACCTCCCGGAAACGCAGGGGCGAGAGGGTCACCCGAATGTCTCGGGCACCATGGCCGGGGTCCGGGTGTTGCACCAGGACCTCATGGCCGGTTTCCAGGCCATAGTAGAGGGTCAGGGCCTCCTCCCGTCCCAGCCGCAGCAGGCTATCCCCGGCCAGGGCGGGCACCGCCCCCAAGTCCTGCGAAACCAGATCGTGGCGCCAGTCCGGCGCCTGCAGGGATAACAGGCCCACATCGGGGGCATTCAGCGGGATACGCGGATCCAGGTGGAAACTCAGTGTGCGTCCCGGGCCGGCCTGGAAACGGGCGATGCCGTAGCGAGGGATGGGCTGGATCAGTTCGCACAGGTCCGGCTCCTGGGTCACGATCCACTGGGCCTGTTCCATGCGAGGGCCATAGTCGGCGGCCCACAGGCTGATGGGCGGCAGGCAGAACAAGAGGATGGCGTAACGAGCGTTCATGCCTGGGTTTATCGGCGGGGGGTGAGGGAAGTTGAGGACTTCCCTCACCCCTCCCCCCTAACGCCGCCGCGGCGGCAGGATGTCGGTGACCGAGCCGTGGGCCACCTCCGCCGCGAAACAGAGGGTTTCCGACAGGGTGGGATGGGGATGCACCGTCAGCCCCAGATCTTCTACGTCTGCCCCCATTTCCAGGGCCAGCAGGGCCTCGGCGATCAGTTCCCCGGCGTTGGGACCGACGATGCCGGCACCGATCACCCGCTGCTGATCATCCAGCAGCAGCTTGGTCAGACCGGCCTCGCCCCCCACGCTGATGGCACGACCACTGGCCGCCCACGGGAAGACCCCCTTGGTGTACTCGATCCCTTCCGCCTTGGCCTGCGTCTCGGTGAGCCCCATCCAGGCCACCTCCGGGTGGGTATAGGCCACGCTGGGGATGGCACGGGCATCGAAATGGGATTTTTGGCCCGCTGCCACCTCGGCGGCCACCTTGGCTTCGTGGCTGGCCTTGTGGGCCAGCATCGGGCCACCCACCACGTCGCCGATGGCGAAGATATGGTCGACGTTGGTCCGCATCTGCCGGTCCACCTTGATGAAACCGTGTTCGTCCACCTCGATGCCCGCCGCTTCCGCATCGATCCGGCCGCCGTTGGGCAGGCGCCCCACCGCCACCAGGACCCGGTCGAAGGTATCCTGCGCCGGGGCATTACCGCCCTCGAACCAGACCTGGATACCGTCGGCCACGGCCTCCGCCCGGGTCACGCGGGTACCGGTGAAGATATTCTCATAGCGGTCCTTGATCCGTTTTTCCAGCGGCTTGACCAGGTCACGGTCGGCACCGGGCATCAGATCCTTCGACAGCTCGCAGACCGTCACCTTCGAACCCAGCGCATCATAGACACAAGCCATCTCAAGCCCGATGATGCCGCCGCCCACCACCAGCAAACGACCGGGTATATCCTGCAGTTCCAGGGCACCGGTGGAATCCATCACCCGCGGATCATCCCAGGGAAAACCGGGCAGATGCACGGGCCGGGAACCCACGGCGACGACGGCCTGCTCAAAACGGATCCGCTGCTCACCCACGGTCAGGAGATGGGGCGAACTGAAACGTCCCACACCCTGCACCACCCTCACCTTGCGCTGTTTAGCCAGATGCTTGAGGCCACCGGTGAGCTTGCCTACCACACCATCCTTGTAAGCGGCCAGCGCAGGCAGGTCGATTTGCGGCCTGCCGAAGCGGATGCCATGCGGGGCGAAGGTCTCCGCCTCCTCGATCACCTGGGCGGCATGGAGCAGGGCCTTGGAGGGAATGCAGCCGACGTTCAGACAGACCCCTCCGATCTCCGAATAACGCTCCACCATGACCACGTCCAGGCCCAGGTCGGCGGCCCGGAAGGCGGCAGTATAGCCCCCGGGACCGGAGCCCAGCACCAGCAGGCCGCACCGGATGTCCGCGTCATCGGTCGATTCAGGGGTCGGCCCGGGAGCCGACTCAGGACCGCTGGATGCGTTCTCGGTATCCGGTGTGGGGGGTTGCGGGGGGGCGGTGTCCTGCTGCCGGGAGGCCTCGGCGGACTCGGCCTCCAACTCCAGGATGGCCGTACCCTGGGAGACCTTGTCACCCTTTTTCACCAGCAGTTTACCGATGGTCCCTCCCACCGGGGCCGGGATGTCGATGGAGGCCTTGTCGGACTCCAGGGTGATAAGCGGGTCTTCGGGTCTGACGGTGTCGCCCGGGGCGACAAGGATGTCGATGATTTCCACATCCTTGAAATCGCCGATGTCGGGGACCTGGATGGTGCGTGTCTGAGCCATGGATTCAAAACTCCTTTCTGCAGTGGTGGGAGTCGGCCTGCTACAACAGCATGCGCCGCATGTCCGACAGCAGACCGCTCAGACAGCTGGTGAAACGGGCGCCCAGGGCACCGTCGATGACCCGATGATCATAGGACAGGGACAGGGGCAGAATCAGTCGGGGCACAAAGGCCTTGCCATCCCAGACCGGCTGCATCCTGGCCCGCGAGACCCCCAGAATCGCCACCTCCGGGGCGTTGACGATGGGAGTGAACTGAGTGCCGCCGATCCCCCCCAGGCTGGTGATGGTGATGCACCCGCCCTGCATGTCGTCAGGCTTGAGACGACGCTTGCGGGCCTTCTCGGAGACCTCGGCCATCTCATTGGCCAGCTCCACCAGGTTCTTGCGGTCCACATCCCGGATCACCGGTACCACCAGACCATCGGGGGTGTCCACGGCGATGCCCAGGTGAAAATATTGTTTCAGGATCAGGTTTTCCCCGCCCGCATCCAGCGAGGCATTGACCCGGGGATACTCCTTCAGGGCCGAGACCAGGGCCTTCATCAGGAACACGAGGAAGGTGATCTTCACCCCCTTGTCCTTGTATTCGGCCACCAGGGACTTGCGGAAGGCATCCAGCTCGGTGATGTCCGCCTCGTCGAACTGGGTGACATGAGGGATACTCACCCAGTTGCGGTGCAGGTTCTCCCCGGTGAGGCGGTTGATGCGGGTCAGGGCCTGGGTCTTGACCGGACCGAAGCGGGAGAAGTCGATCTTCGGCGGCGGTGCAAGACCCGGCAGGGCCGCCGGTGCAGCGGTCAGGGCGTGCTTGACGAAGGCCTGCACGTCCTCCTTGAGGATGCGCCCCTTGCGGCCCTTGCCCTCCACCTTGCCCAGATCCACCCCCAGTTCCCGGGCAAACCGACGCACCCCCGGCGAGGCCAAGGCCTTGCGAAAGGCCGTCTCGTCCACCATCCCAGCCGTGGGGGAAGGCCGCGGACCGGGCGAGGGCACCGCTTCGTCCCGGACGGCCTCCCGGGGCCTCTCCGGCTCGGGCGCCGGAGTCTGAGTCGTTTCCGGCCGGGGGGTGGCTGCCTGTTGCGGCGACGGCTCCGGGGCCTTGTCGGGCGTTGGCGTCTTCCCCCCCTCTGCCGGCTCCAGATCCAGAATGGCCACCCCCTGGGAGACCCGGTCTCCCACCTTGACCTTCATGCCGCGCACGGTCCCGCCCCGGGGAGCAGGGATGTCGATGGAAGCCTTGTCGGATTCCAGGGTGATCAGCGGATCCTCCGGCTTGACCGTATCCCCCTCCCCCACCAGCACCTCGATGATTTCCACATCCTTGAAATCACCGATGTCGGGGACCTTGATTTCAACCACGTTGCCCATGGCGCAACTCCTTTGAAAGATTGGGTTCACCGGTGGCGGCAGGCGACGGGACGGGACAGACGCGCCGGCCGGTGATGCACGTCACAATGGATGCGGACCGGCGCCTCAGGCGCGCAGAGGGTTGGGCTTGTCCACATCGATCTCATACTTGACGATGGCCTCGCTGACCCGTTCCGCCGGGATCCGGCCTTCGTCTGCCAGGGCCTTGAGGGCAGCCAGGGCCACGTAGTAGCGATCCACCTCGAAGTGATGCCGCAGGCGGGCGCGTAGATCGCTGCGGCCAAAGCCGTCGGTGCCCAGCACCGTGTAACGCCCGGGGACCCAGGCCCGGATCTGGTCGGCAAAGGCCCTGACATAGTCGGTGGAGGCCACCACCGGCCCCTGGCGATCCCCCAGGCATTGGCCGACCCAGCTCCGGCGGGGTTCGGCCTTGGGATGCAACAGATTCCAGCGCTCCGCATCACGGCCGTCCCGGGCCAGTTCGTTGAAGCTGGTGGCACTCCAGATGTCCGCTTCCACGCCGAAATCATCCTTGAGCAGATCGGCGGCGGCAATCACCTCCCGCAGGATCGTGCCCGAGCCCATGAGCTGGACCCGCAGCTCGCCCTGCCCGCCTTCCTTGAGCAGGTACAGTCCCTTGCGGATCCCCTCGGCCGCCCCTTCCGGCATCGCCGGCTGAGTATAGTTCTCGTTCATGACGGTGATGTAGTAGAAGACGTTTTCCTGGTTGACGTACATGCGGCGCAGGCCGTCATGGAGGATCACCGCCACCTCATAGGCGAAGGTAGGGTCGTAGCTGATGCAGTTGGGCACATTGGCGGCCATCGGGTGGCTGTGTCCGTCCTGATGCTGCAACCCCTCACCGGAGAGGGTGGTCCGTCCGGCGGTGCCGCCCAGGAGGAAACCCCGAGCCTGCATGTCACCCGCCGCCCAGATCAGGTCCCCCACCCGCTGGAAGCCGAACATGGAGTAGAAGATGTAGAAGGGGATCATGCTCACGCCGTGCACGCTGTAGGCGGTGGCCGCCGCCATCCACGACGACAGGGCGCCGGCCTCGTTGATCCCCTCCTCCAGGATCTGGCCCTTCTTGTCTTCCTTGTAGAACATCACCTGGTCCTTGTCCTGAGGCGTGTAGAGCTGCCCCACGGAGGAGTAGATCCCCAGTTGCCGGAACAGTCCCTCCATACCGAAGGTACGGGCCTCATCCGGCACGATGGGGACGATGTGACGGCCGATCTTCTTGTCCCGGATCAGTTGAGTGAGCATGCGCACCAGCGCCATGGTGGTGGACAGCTCCCGGTCCCCGGAAGATTCCAGGGCACCGTCGAACAGGGAGAGGTCGGGGATCTCCAGGGGTGCCACCGAGGATTTGCGCACCGGCAGAAACCCGCCCAGGGCCTTGCGCCGTTCATGCATGTAGCGCATCTCGGGGGCGTCTTCCGGCGGCTTGATGTATTCCATCCGCTGCACCTGCTCGTCGGTGAGCGGGATGCTGAAACGGCTACGGAAGGTCTTGAGCTCGTCCATGCCCAGCTTCTTCTGCTGGTGAGCACGCATCTGGCCCTCGCCGGCAGTCCCCATGCCGTACCCCTTCACGGTCTGGGCCAGGATCACGGTGGGCTGGCCGACATGATTGACCGCCTCATGGTAGGCGGCATGGACCTTGAAAGGGTCGTGCCCGCCCCGGTTCAGGCGCCAGACATCGTCGTCGGACATATTGGCCACCATGGCCTTGAGTTCGGGGTATTTACCGAAGAAATGCTCCCGGACATAAGCGCCGTCCTTGGCCTTGTAGTTCTGGTAGTCCCCGTCCACGGCCTCCATCATGCGCTGCTTGAGCAGACCCTTGGTGTCCTTGGCCAGCAGGGGATCCCAGTAGCTGCCCCAAAGTACCTTGATGACATTCCAGCCCGCGCCGCGGAACACAGCCTCCAACTCCTGCACGATCTTGCCATTGCCTCGCACCGGCCCGTCCAGGCGCTGCAGGTTGCAATTGACCACAAAGATCAGGTTGTCCAGTTTTTCCCGGGCCGCCAGCGAGATGGAACCCAGGGATTCGGGCTCGTCGGTCTCACCGTCGCCGATGAAGCACCAGACCTTGCGATCCCGGCTGCTGGCCAGCTCGCGGTCGTTCATGTACTTCATGAAGCGCGCCTGCATGATGGCGGTGATGGGACCCAGACCCATGCTCACCGTGGGGAACTGCCAGTAGTCGGGCATCAACCAGGGGTGCGGATAGGAAGACAGCCCGCCGCCGCCCACTTCCTGACGGAAGCGATCCAGCTGGGCTTCGGTGAGGCGCCCTTCCAGGAAGGAACGGGCATAGACCCCGGGGGCGGAATGGCCCTGAATGAAGAGCAGGTCCCCACCATGCTCATGGGAAGGGGCGCGCCAGAAATGATTGAAGCCCACGTCATAAAGGGTGGCGGCGGAGGCGAAGCTGGCAATATGTCCACCCAGCTCCGTACTGATCCCGTTGGCCTTGACCACCATCATCAGGGCATTCCAGCGGATGTAGGAGCGGATCCGGTGCTCCAGCTCCGCATTCCCGGGAAATTCAGGCTCCAGGTGGGGCGGGATGGTGTTCACGTAGGCGGTGTTGGCAGAATACGGCAGGAAGGCGCCGGAACGCCGAGCCTGATCCACCAGACGTTCCAGCAGATAATGGGCCCGTTCCGGGCCATCGGCCTGGATGACCGCTTCCAGGGCATCAAGCCATTCGTGGGTTTCCTGGGTATCCAGGTCTTGAGGCAGTTGCTGCGCCGTCATCACTTTTTCTCCATCCAGGACCCCTTCGCTGCGGGCGCACACAGGCGCACCCCATGGGGGTGTAGTTCAGACAAAACGGGATACTTGCTGATATTATTCCGACCGGACTTTATTATTTTTATGTCCACATCAATCCCGACCTGAAACACGACCATCCGATTCACATCGAGCAGGAAACTCATCGCCGAGCGGCGCCATCTGCCGAATCATGTTCTAGCTTTTGCATCACCAGGTCAAGGAATCGAAATGCGGCTTTTCATGCTTCACTGCAACACATTTCTGCAATAAAAACAGGAAACAGCGACACAATGACGACAATCCAGGAACTGCGCATCAGACGCCCCGATGACTGGCATTTGCATGTTCGGGACGGGAGCGCCCTTGATAGTGCAGTGCCGCATACCGCCAGATGTTTCGGCCGCGCCATCATCATGCCCAATCTCAAGCCCCCGATCGTCAGTGTAGAACAGGCCGTCGCCTATCGCCGACGCATTCTCGATGCCGTTCCCAAAGAGATGAGATTCGAACCATTGATGACAATCTATCTCACCGACCAGACCTCACCGGAGGAGATCAAAAAGGCGGTAGACAGCGGGGTGGTCTTTGGCGCGAAGCTGTATCCGGCCGGTGCCACCACCCATTCCGATGCCGGCGTGACCGATATCCGCCACATCTATCCCACCCTGCAGGCAATGCAGGATCTGGGGCTGCCGCTGATGATCCACGGCGAGGCCACCGATCCGGGCGTGGACGTGTTCGACCGGGAAGCGGTGTTCATCGAGCAGGTCCTGGCACCGCTGGTGGAGCGCTTCCATGGCCTGAAGGTGGTTCTGGAACACATCACCACGGCCCAGGCGGTGGACTTCGTACGCCGGGCGCCGGACCGGGTCGCGGCCACGGTCACGCCCCAGCACATCCTCATGAATCGCAACGCCCTGTTCCAGGGGGGACTGCGGCCCCATCACCACTGTCTGCCGGTGCTCAAGCGCGAGACCCACCGGGCGGCCATCATGGAAGCCCTGGCACAGGGGCATCCCCGCTTCTTCCTGGGCACCGACAGCGCCCCCCATCCCAAGGGCGCCAAGGAATCCGCCTGCGGCTGCGCCGGCATCTTCAGCGCCCCGGCCGCCATCGAACTCTATGCAGAGGCCTTCGAGCAGGCAGGTGCCCTGGACAAGCTGGAAGGGTTTGCCAGCCTGTTCGGTCCCGCCTTCCATGGCCTGCCGGTGAACGAGGACTTCGTCACCCTGCGGCGGGAACCGTGGACGGTGCCGGAGGCATACCCCTTTGCAGATGCCACGGTGGTGCCCATGCGGGCCGGCGGCACGCTGGACTGGAAGCTGGTAATCTAGCGCCCATGACAGACGAACTGAACTTCCGCCCCATGGGCAACCGTTTCCGTGGTTTTCTGCCCGTGGTGGTGGATGTTGAAACCGGCGGCTTCAATCCCAAAACCGATGCCCTGCTGCAGATCGCGGCCGTGTTCCTGCGCATGGACAAGGACGGTTTCATCCAGCGGGACCACACCCTGTCCTGCCATGTCCAGCCCTTCGAGGGGGCCAACATGGACCCCAAGTCCCTGGAAGTGAACGGCATCAACCCCTGGCACCCCCTGCGCATCGCCCTGCCCGAGGACGAGGCCCTGCAGCGGGTATTTCGCGAGGTCCGCCAGGACATCAAGCGCAATCACTGCACCCGAGCCATCCTGGTGGGCCACAATGCCGGCTTTGACCTGGCCTTCGTGAACGCTACCGCCGAGCGGGCCCAGGTGAAGCGCAATCCCTTTCATCCCTTCAGCAATCTGGATACCGTGACCCTGTCGGCCCTGGCCTATGGACAGACCGTGCTGGCCAAGGCGGTGAAGGAGGCCGGCCTGCCCTGGGACAACGCCGAGGCCCACTCCGCCACCTATGATGCGGAAAAAACGGCCGACATCTTCTGTGACGTCATGAACCGTTGGAACCGCGGGATATTGCCGACGGAAGGGTCCGCCATGGACAAGGCCTTATGAGTTTCTTATAGGAAACGGGTCATGGATCAACAACGAGAAGCTCCGATGCCGCCGCCGCTGTCCATTCTGGTCGTTGACGACATGCAGTACAGCCGGACCGTACTCAGGAATACCCTGGAGCGCATCGGCTATGACGATGTCAGGCTGGCGGGGTCCGCCGCGGAAGCCCTGGACGCGCTGGCGCAAAGACGTGCGGACGTGGTGATCGCGGACTGGGTCATGCCGGAGATGAACGGCCTGGAGCTCGCGGCGGCCATCCGTCGGCGGGATGATGAGGCCGGTCGCTATACTTCCATCATCCTGTTCACTTCCAAGGATGAGGACAAGGCCATGCTGCAGGCCTTCCACGAGGGTGCCGACGACTTCCTGACCAAACCGATTCAGGATGTCCAGCTGGCGGCACGGATCTATGCCGCCGGTCGGGTTGCCATGCTGCAGAACCGCCTGATGGAAACCTCCTCGGCGCTGGAAACCGCCAACCGTCTGCTGGAACAGCAGTCCACCACGGATCCCATCACCGCTCTGGCCAACCAGCGGGCCCTGAATCAGCGTCTGGAGGCCTTGGTACTGGAAACCCAGGCCCGGGGGGGTGGATTCTGCCTGGCCCTGGTGAGCCTGGATCAGCAGGACGACGAACAGGTGTCTCCGCACAAGGACCTAAGCTCGGAGGTGCTAATGGGCTTTGCCAGGCGTCTGCGCCTGGCCGTACGCCCCACGGATCTGGTCGCCAGGATTGCCGAAGAGGAGTTTGCCCTGCTGATGCACGTGCATTCTCCCGAGGGTTTCAATCGGGATCTTTTCAAGCGGGTCCTGGCCAGCATCACCCGGGACGGGATCCAGACCTCGGAAGGGTCGGTCCCGATCCTGGTCTCCATCGGCGCCCATTTCCATCGGTCGGATCAGCCGCTGATGACCATCCGGGAACTGATGAAGCAGACCCGGAGCAACCTGAATCAGGCACGAGGTCAGAGCGGCGCCCGGGTGGTGGTGACCTGACCGGCGACGTGCCGCGGCCTGTTCGCGGCCGAGGGCCGCTCCCACGGGGATGGCTTTGCCTGTGGGAGCCGGCCTGCCGGCGAACGGGACGCTGCCGGTCATTCCTCCCCGGCGGCTTCCTTGACCAGCGTCTGCAGTTCCCCGGACTCGAACATCTCCAGGGTGATGTCACAGCCACCGATCAGCTCACCCTTGATATAGATCTGCGGAAACGTGGGCCAGTCGGCAAAGCCGGGCAACGCCTGCATGATCTCCTGGTCTGCCAGGATATTCACATAGGCAAAGGGTGCCCCGCAGGCCTTGAGTGCCGTGGCGGCCCGGTTGGAGAAACCGCACATGGGAAACTGGGGCGTTCCCTTCATGTAGATGATGACGGGGTTTTCCTCGACCTGCTGCCTGATACGATCCAGAGCGTCCACTTCGTTTGACCTCGTGTTTATGAAAAGCCCCAGCCGGGGCAAATCCCGTCACGCCCACGCAAGCGGGAGTGACTCAATTCAAATGGAAAGTGAATTCGGCGTAAAAATGACTTGGTTCAACACAACTGACCGATTCAACGTGATTGGACATCAGAACATGAAAATTGGTTTGTTCCCGGGCGACGGCGTCTAGCCGGCATGGATCCCCTGGCGCTGCAGCCAGAATTCCAGCAGGGCCAGATGCCAGAGTTTACTGCCCTGGATGCGGGTCAGATGTTGCTCCGGGGCCTTGAGCAGGGTCTCCACATAGTCCCGCTGGTAAAGCCCCCGTTCCCGGCACACCCGGGAATCCAGGATGTCCCGCATGAAGTCCAGAAACTCCCCCCGCACGTACTTGAGGGCTGGTAGCGGGAAATAGCCCTTGGGACGGTCGATGACCGCATCCGGCAGCAGCCCCCGGGCAACCTGCTTGAGCACGCCCTTGCCGCCCTGGGCCAGCTTCAGCGCCGGCGGCATGCGGGCCGCCAGCTCCACCAGTTCATGATCCAGGAACGGCACCCGGGCCTCCAGCCCCCAGGCCATGGTCATGTTGTCCACCCGCTTGACCGGATCATCCACCACCAGGGTGGTGACATCCAGGCGCAACACCGCATCCAGGAAGGTGTCCGCGCCCGGCTCGTTCAGGGCCGCCTCAATGAGCCGGGCCGTATGGTCCTCCCCCACCAGGGCCGGATTCACCATGCGGGCAAACTCGGGCTGATCCCGGTCGAAATAGTGTCGACGGAAGCGCTCCACCAAGGTGCCTTCCGTCTCCGCCGCCATCTGCGGATACCAGAAATACCCGGCAAAGACCTCATCCGCCCCCTGCCCCGACTGCACCACCTTCACGTGCCGCGAGACCTGCTCAGACAGCAGGTAGAAGGCTACCGCATCCTGCCCCACCATGGGCTCGGCCATCTGGTCCACCGCCTCGGGCAGACGGGCCAGAACCTGGTCGTTGGGCACATGAAAACGATGATGGTCGGTGGCATAGCGTTCGGCCACCGGGTCGGAAAACTCGAATTCGCTGCCCTTCTCCTCGGGCTGGTCCTCAAAGCCCACGGTGAAGGTCTTGAGCCCCGTGGCCCCCGACTCCGCCAGCAGGGCTACCAGCAGGCTGGAATCCAGTCCACCGGAGAGCAGCACCCCCACGGGCACATCGGAAATCTCCAGGCGCCGCTTGACCGAGCGCCGCAGGGCATCATGCACGGCCTCGGTCCATGCCTCCGGAGTCTGCTCTTTGCCGGGGCGGGTGGCCTCCAGCTGCCAGTAGCGTTGCAACCGGGTGCGGCCATCCTGCTCCACGGTGAGGGTATGACCGGGCTGGAGTTTTCTCACGCCCTTGAAGAGGGTGCGGGGGGCGGGTACCACCGCGTGCAGGGTGAAGTGATGATGCAGGGCCACCGGATCGATGTCCGTATCCACCTCCCCCGCGGCCAGCAAGGCCTGGATGTTGGAGGCAAAGCGCAGGCGCCGGTCCGTGTGACTGTAGTAAAGGGGCTTGATGCCCATGCGGTCCCGGGCCATGAACAGGCGTCGCCGGCGCAGATCCCAGACGGCAAAGGCGAACATGCCGTGAAAGCGCTTGACGCAGTCCTCGCCCCAGGCGTGGTAGGCCTTGAGAATGACCTCCGTGTCGCCGCTGGAAAAGAACCGGTAGCGGTCTTCAAGCTCTCGGCGCAGTTCGCGGAAGTTGTAGATCGTGCCGTTGAAGACCACCGCCAGGCCCAGCTCGGGATCCAGCATGGGCTGGTTGGCCCGGTCGGACAGATCCAGGATGGACAGGCGACGGTGCCCCATGGCCAGGGGGCCATCGGAATAACTGCCTTCATGATCCGGACCACGGCGACGCAGCCGATCCAGCATGCGCCGGATGGATTCAAGATCGGGGAGGGAATCGTTGAAATTCAGTTCGCCGCAGATGCCGCACATGGGGGTCGGTATGGGTCCTTGGAGTGGGGGTGCCAGACGCAATCTTCACACAATACAGGAGATTGGGGCGAATGGAACATGATCAA